>CAMWUF010000314.1 GCA_947177375.1 uncultured Ruminococcus sp. | reverse complement strand
TTTTCTATTTTACTCCTTTTTTCTTCTCTTGTCAAGGTTTTCGAACAGGTCTATTCTATAAAAATTCGCTCTCTTGCAAGAGAAGCCATGAATTTTTCCTTTGACAAAAGTAATACTCAAGATATTTTTTTCTTTTTATCCGCTATAATCGTACTTTTAATGTGTGCTTTCTTTATCTTTTCTTGATGAGTAAATTGAGTATACCTAAAAAATTGAAAAGTTAAGATTGACAATAAGAAATTTTTGTGTTATAGTATAGAAAAATGATTTCGACAAGATGAAGGTGGGTTAAAAATGGCGAAAGAGCCTGTGGAATATTTGATAAAAAGTTACTATAGAGAAATATTTCATTACTGCTATAATCGGCTGTATGGGGATTTTCATGCAGCAGAGGACTGTACACAGGAAGTTATGCTGGTCTTGTATAAGAAAGTGAACACTTTGGATATGTCAAAAGATATTCGTCCATGGCTGTATTCTGTAGCGGATAAGGAAATAAAGACCTATCAAAGAAAGAAAGTGGATACGGTGGATATAGACACCATGTCGGAACAACTCTCCGAAACACCATTTGAACACAGTGTATTGGATGTTCTGGACGAGGAAGAACGCCAATTGATGGAAAAATATCTGTCTGGTGCAGATAAAAGAAAACTAGCAAAAGAAAAAAATCTGACTTTAGGTGCATTATACACAAAGATTTCGAGAATTAAAAGTAAGATAATAAAATATTTGGAAAAATCAAACAATTAAATGATATTAAATTTTTATTTTTTGTCGATTTATACAAACTTAAAGTTTCAATGTAAGAAAATGTTTAATTTTAGACGGTATATGTATAAGAAAGGAAATTTTTATGAGAGATGCATGGAATGA
Source organism: uncultured Ruminococcus sp. (assembly GCA_947177375.1). Lineage (GTDB taxonomy): Bacteria > Bacillota > Clostridia > Oscillospirales > Ruminococcaceae > UBA3855. The sequence continues at coordinate 1,624 of CAMWUF010000314.1, read as the reverse complement.
TTTCTTGAATACGGATTTGAAAGAGCAATTCATTCGGGAGATAAACAGAGCGTTAGATGAAGAACTAAAAAAGCCTGCTAAGAAAAGAGATTACGACAAAATTGGAGAACTTACACAAATGTATACTGAACTGATGGGAACAGAGACACAGGTGGAAGCTTCAATGCAACAGTGGCTTTCGGAAGTCAAAAGTAAAGCAAGCCCGAAAAGAAAAATTACACGAAAAATGCGTGTTGTTTTCGCTACTATAAGTGTTGCTGTTGTGTTGTTTGTCATGAATATCATTACAGTATCTGCATTTAATATGAACGTATTTTCGTTTATTGTACATATTGCTGATAATGACTTCTCAGTTGATTTCCTTGCCTCTAATGAAGTTTCTTCCGAAGAAATCATTCCGCTTCCTGTCACATTGGATGACCCTTATGGAATGATTGCAGAGTGTGCTAAATGTGAAATTTATCCAGAAACGCCTCATTATCTGCCAAAAGACTATGTGCTGACAGTGTGTCATCATAGAGATATGTCGTCATTTTCAAAGTACATTAGCTTTACTTTTAGAAACCAGAAAAATGCCAAACAGACTATTACTTTTAATTATGAACTGTTTAAGGATGAGGAAAGCATGAGTAGTGCAAAATTTTCCAATGTTGAGCATCGTTTGAGTGAAATTAAAATCAATGATAAGCCTGCAATTTTAGCAGAAGAACAGAAAGATAAGCAGTATACAGTTGTTTATTATATAGATACTTTGATGATAGCTATTTTCACGCAAGGTTTATCACAGGAAGAAGTAAATCAGATAATTAATTCTATGAAATGATTGGAGGAAAGATCTTCATGAAAAAAATACTCTCTCTGTTTTGTATGGTAAATCTGCTATTATGTAATATTCATTCCATCTCTGTGAATGCTACAGAGGTAGAAGAACCCTGCACAGAAATAGTAGAAGCACATTATGAAGGACTTGTAAATTATTATGTCCTTAGTGTCAGCAATTATAATGGTAGTCTGTGCGTGAATGCAGAAACATTTGCTCCCTATTATATGGAGGAAATCGGGATAAAAGACCTGATTGTACAGTATAGCTATGACAATGAACACTGGTATGATGAATGGAATGCAGGGAATTTCCTCGCTTATAATGCTGGTAACTATGGACTTTTCAATTATATCATCGCATTGGAACGGAGTGGATGCTACTACCGTGTGACATGCAAGCATTACGCAAAAGAAAGTTTTTGGAAAACACAGAGCAATCCAAACACTTCAAACAGTGTTTGGATACCTTGATGAGACAGTGAATGAATTAATTGACGGCTTTGGTGTGGCAAGTGTTTCAGATGTAATCATGGATGAACGTCTGGACAGTGCAGGCTATTTCCTTGCGTTATCTATGGATACTAAGTCAATTCGAGCCTTAAAACAAACAAACGGAATCACAGTAGCGACAACAAAAACAAGAGCCGTTTAGGTGTGCCGAATGACGGCAAACGTTGGTTAATTGCCCCTTCTGAATTTGTAGTAAAATGCAAAATATAGAAATCATAACAACGAATGATTCTAGACTAGACCTCTTGCGAAATAAAAAGAGATGTGGTATAATAAAGACATGATGAAATAT
>CAMWUF010000313.1 GCA_947177375.1 uncultured Ruminococcus sp. | reverse complement strand
TTCCTGTGCATTACCGCCTAACACATATCCGCCACCTGGAAACATGGCATTTGCGAAATTTAATGCAATGATTTTATTATCAGCTTTTAATTTAAATTCTTGCAAAATCGCTGAAATAGTATCTGTTTTGACAAAGCAAGCTTGCATATTAAAATTTTTTTTAGAAATTAAATTTTTATCATGCTTGCATTGTTCTGGTGAATAAACTGTTGATTGCATATCTGGATAATAACCAGATTTAAAAATTTTATTATTTTCAAGTTTAATTTTTAAAAAATTTATCATGATTGCTTTTCTATGCAGGAAATAATTTGTTTATTTTAAATTTTCTCTGGTATAATCCAGTAAACCGCCAGCAAGCATAATATCTTTTGTTCTGCCAGTCATTTCGCAAAGAACAGGAATTTTTTTGCCTGTTGTCTGGTTGATAATATCAAACTGTGTCTGACCATTCTGAATTTTTTCACGAATATCAGCAAGTTCTAATACATCACCTTGTGAAATGCTGTCATAATCAGATTCGTTTACAAAAGTTAAAGGCAAAATACCTGCATTAACTAAATTTGCTCTATGAATTCTAGCAAAAGATTTTACTAGTACAGCTTTAATGCCTAAATATAACGGTGCAAGAGCCGCATGTTCACGGGAAGAACCTTGTCCATAATTAGAACCACCTACGATAATACTTTTGCCTAATTCTTTTGCTCTTGTCGGGAAAGTTTCATCACAGACTGTAAAGCAATGCTGTGAAATGGCAGGAATATTAGAACGCAATGGCAAAATTTTTGCACCAGCAGGCATAATATGGTCAGTTGTAATATTATCTTCTACTTTGAGAGAAACAGGGGCTGTAATAGAATTTTCTAATGGAGCTGTTTCTGGATAAGGCTTAATATTAGGACCTCTTAGAATTTCTACACTGTCAGCTTCTTCTTCAGGTGCAGGAAGTGCAATCATGTTATCATGTACTGTGAATTTTTCAGGCAATACAAATTCTGGCATATCGCCGATTTCTCTTGGGTCAGTCAGATAACCTGTTACAGCAGAAATTGCAGCTAATTCTGGAGATACTAAATAAATTTGTCCGTCCTTTGTTCCAGAACGTCCTAAGAAATTTCTGTTAAATGTTCTTAGAGAAATACCAGCAGAATTTGGAGATTGTCCCATGCCAATACAAGGACCACAAGCACTTTCTAAAATTCTTGCACCTGCGTCAATCATAATAGATAATAAGCCCATATCAGCCATCATGTTTAATACTTGTTTTGAACCTGGGGCAATTGATAAAGATACATCAGGGTGAACAGTTTTGCCTTTGAGAATATGAGCTACTTTCATCATATCCAGCAAAGAAGAATTTGTGCAAGAGCCAATGCATACTTGGTCAATTTTTAATTTGCCGATTTCTGCAACACTCTTGACATTGTCAGGAGAATGCGGACATGCTGCCAATGGTACAAGTTCAGACAGATTAATTTCAACAATTTCATCATAAACAGCATCATCATCAGCTTTTTGTTCAGACCAGACTTCGCCTCTGCCCTGAGCTTCTAAAAATTGCTTTGTAATTTCATCAGATGGGAAAATAGATGTTGTTGCACCTAATTCAGCACCCATATTTGTAATTGTCGCACGTTCTGGCACAGATAAAGTTTTTACACCTTCGCCACAGTATTCAATGACTTTGCCAACACCGCCTTTTACAGATAAGCGTTTCAGAACTTCCAAAATCACATCTTTTGCGGCTACCCATGGGGAAAGCTTGCCTGTCAGATTTACTTTTACAATTTTAGGATAAGTAATATAATATGCACCGCCACCCATGGCAACAGCAACATCAAGACCGCCTGCACCAATGGCAATCATACCAATGCCACCGCCTGTTGGTGTATGACTGTCAGAGCCTATTAAAGTTTTACCAGGAATTCCAAAACGCTCTAAATGCACTTGATGACAAATGCCGTTACCTGGTCTTGAAAAATAAATACCATGCTTTTTGGCAACAGAACCAATAAATCTATGGTCATCTGCATTTTCAAAACCATTTTGTAGCGTGTTATGGTCAATATAAGCAACGCTTCTTTCTGTGCGAACACGTGGCACACCCATCGCTTCAAATTCAAGATATGCCATTGTACCTGTTGCATCTTGTGTTAAAGTCTGGTCAATACGAATTCCAATTTCTTGACCTTTGACGGGTTCACCGTCAACCAAATGCGATTGCAGGATTTTTTCTGTGAGTGTTAAACCCATTGTAATCATTCCTTTCAAGAAAGTTTATATATTTATTATACAACGAAAAACAGTATTTGTCAACTATTTCACAAACTAAACTTATTTTATTATCTAAAAATATATATTTTTTTAATTATAAAAAAACTGAAACAAGTCGGGTGACAAAGCCGACTTGTTTCATGTAGAGCGTTAATAGTGTTCAGAAAATTTCTGAACCCAATTTATCATAACATATTTTGATTAATTTGTCAAGAGCAAATGTGTGATTTTGACATATTTAGAC
>CAMWUF010000312.1 GCA_947177375.1 uncultured Ruminococcus sp. | reverse complement strand
TTATTATACTGCAAAAAACAAGAATTGTCAAGGAGTAGGCAGAAATATTGAAAATTTGTCAAAATGCACAAAATACTATGCCAAAATAGGACAATAAATCTGCTTTTTTGTGACATTGTAATTTTAAGCGATTCGTTGTATAATAATAATAGATATTTTAATTTTAAAGAACTGGAGAATCAATACATGAAATTGAAAAATATTTTTGCAACAGTTTTAACAGGTGTATTATTTTTTGCATCTGTTCCAAATGTAAACAGTCATGCTGTGAATTATGTTCCGCAAGGTGCGGTTGCTTCTGTTACTGTTAATAATGAAACTTCTTATTATTATAATAATACAACTTCTGGTGGTGCAGAGGCAATGTGGAATACAGCTATGACAGGTACTTCTGCTATGATTGTTTTATATCAGGATTGGGTTTCTTCTTATGGGACAAGATTTGGCACAGGCACAGGATTTGCTTTTGATGGTGTATTATGTGTGCCGTCTGGTCATGAAATTACAATTGATTTAAATGGCTGTAGTATTAATCGTAATTTAGAATTTGCAATTGAGAATGGCGAAGTCATTCATGTGCAAAATGGCGGTGTGTTAAATCTCACAGATACAAATACAGAACTTGGCAATAGTGGAACTATCACAGGCGGTAATAGTCTTGATGGTGCAGGTGGTATTTATGTAGAAACTGGTGGTACAGTCAACATGTGGGGCGGTAATATCACTGGTAATAAAACAGAAAGTAGTGGCGGTGGCGTTCTGCTTGTTGGTGAAGAAAGTAATTTCAGCATGAGTGGCGGAACGATTGCAAATAATACTGCAAGTCAATGTGGTGGCGGTATTGCTTTGTCAGGTGGTAATTTTAAGCTTGCCAATGGGACAGTTTCTGATAATCGTTCACAATCTGGTGGTGGTATCTATGCACAAGCAGGTACAGTAGAATTATCTGGTGGAAGTCTTACACAGAATGTTGCTGTACACGGTGGCGGTATTCTTGTGAATAACACGGCTGAATTGACACTAAGAAGCACAGCATCTGTTCAAAATAATATTGCATCAGGTGAAAATCGTTTGGGTGGTGGTATTCTTGCAATGTCATCTATGCCAATTCATGTCAGTGGTAAAATTAATATCACAGAAAATAGTGCAGATGGTGTACAAAGTAATCTTGTATTCTGGCAGGATTCAGAATCAGATACAGGTATTTCTTGTTATTTGCAAGATGCAGGATTAGAATCTTCTGCTAAAATCGGTGTTAGTGTTTCTAATAAAATAAAAAAAGCTGTATTTGCTCCAGCATGGTCAGGTGTGAATTGCTTTGACTGTGATGCAATGGATTATAAAATAGAATCTAAAAATAATGACATGATGCTTTGTAGAATGACTAGTTATGCAACATTAGTTGGTGATAAAACAATGCGTAGTATTATTTTAGTTGCCGTATTAGTCGCATTGGCATTTATTGCAATTTTAGCTCTGGTATTCAAGAAAAGTAAAACGTCAGAAGAATCTTCTGAAATTTCTGAAAATCCTGAAAAGAAAAAAGTCAAAGTTGCGAAAAGAAAATCTTCTGAAAAATAATAAAATACAGCTCCAGTTTGTTTATTTTCTGGAGCTGTTTTTTTAATCTGTTAGCATTAAATATGTAAATACAATGCTTGGAATTAATACAATTACGGCATTGCGTATCATTTTTTTCTTGATGCGTTTCCACTGTTTATCAGTCAGTGTACTAACTTTTGGAATATTTAAAATATCCAGAATTAACATTGCTGAAAGAAAAATAAAATAACAATTGACAATAAATAAATAAGCTGCACCAGAAAGCATTTGCCATTCTGCATGTGCAATAGAATAACCACAAGTACAGACAGGAGGCATTAACGCTGTTGCAATGGCAACACCAGGAATAATATTATTGACTTTATCATGTCTTGTACTGCCAATAATACCAGCAAAGCCACCTGCTGTTGCAATAATCACATCATAGAGAGTCGGCTGTGTTCTAGCCATTAATTCAGAACTAGCTTCATTAACTGGTGATAATAAAAAATAAACTGTTGATACTAGTAAACTAATTGTCAATTGGATTATAAATCCATAAATATTTCTTTTTAATTGATGAGAATCTGCTGATGCAACACCATAAGCCATTGCTAAAATACTACCCATCAAGGGTGATATTAGCATTGCACCAATAATAACCGCCGTTGAATTAGTATTCAGCCCAACAGATGCGATTAAAATTGCACAGATTAACACGCACATGTTTGTACCAGTTACTTGTCCGCCACTTAAAATACGTTTTTTTATTTCTTCATGTGAGGCAGAATCTTCTGCCAGTCGAAAAGCACGTTTTAATGCATATCTAAAATCATTCATAAAATAAATTATCTCTCCCAAAAATTTTAATAATTATATTTATTATAGCCTATTTTTTACAGAATGTCAATAGATTTTTTAATGAAAATCAGACCATACGCATGAAAGTTTAGTCTCATCTAAATTGGAATTGTTGTAA
>CAMWUF010000311.1 GCA_947177375.1 uncultured Ruminococcus sp. | reverse complement strand
TTACAACAATTCCAATTTAGATGAGACTAAACTTTCATGCGTATGGTCTGATTATGAGCTAAAATATACTTGCAATTACCAAAAATCTATGTTATAATAATGAAAATATGCATAGAAATAGGAGCTGTTTTTTATGAACGCAGATGAATTACTTTGGTACACGAAAGAAGCATCAGATTTTAATAGTGCATTGCCAATTGGCTGTGGTCGCATGGGTGCAATGGTCTTTGGCGGTGCAAAAAAGGATATTTTAAAATTATGCGAAGATTCTATTTATTCTGGCGGTAAACGAAATCGAATTAATCCGAAAGCTTATGAAGGCGTACAGGAAATTCGGGCATTGCTTTTAGAAGAAAAAGTCCAGGAAGCTGAAAAAATCGCATTTCAAAAAATGCAAGGCTTACCACCAGAAGCAAGGCATTATATGCCCTTAGGTAATTTAACGATTTGTCATGAATTTAAAGGTAAGGCAAGAGAATATAAACGTTCCCTTGATTTGACAGAGGCTATTGCAAAGGTGATATTTCATGACGATGCACAAGTAACTTTTACAAGAGAAGTATTTGCTTCTTTTCCAGCACAGTTATTAGTGCTGTATTTTAAAAGCGATACAGAGGGAAAAATTAATTTTTCTGCTTCTCTTGATGGGCGAGATGGTTATTATGATGATAATAGACCTGTAGAAGAAAAAGAAAATTTAATTTTATACACTGGCGGAACAGGTAGTCGTAATGGGATTTTTTTTGCCTGTGGTATGACAGCACTTGCCAAAAATGGAACAGTAGAAACAATTGGAAATGCTTTACATGTCAAGCAAGCAGATGAAGCATTAATTTTAATTTCTATGGAAAGCAGTTTTTATCATGGCGAAAATTATAGCAAGAAAGCTTTGGAGCGTTTATATGCTGTCATAGAACATGCACAAGATATTAGTATTTTAGCACAGAAATTAAAATCTGAACATATTGAAGATTATCAAAAATTATATCAGCGTGTAAAGTTTCATTTAGAAGACAACAGCAATGGCAAATCCAGCATATTACCCACAAATGAGAGAATCTCCCGTCTGCGTGGCAATGAAGATGATGACAAACAATGTCAAGCATTAATTCATGATAATAAATTATCTGTATTATATTATAATTATGGAAGATATTTAATGATTTCAGGGAGCAGAATCGGCAGTCAACCTATGAATTTACAAGGCATCTGGAATGAAGACATGTCTCCAGCATGGGGAGCAAGATTTACAATTAATATTAATACAGAAATGAATTATTGGTGTGCAGAAAACTGTCATTTACCAGAATGTCATTTGCCATTATTTGATTTAATCGAACGTATACGTCCTGAAGGCAGAAAAATTGCCCGTGAAATGTATCATTGCAAGGGCTTCTGCTGTCATCATAATACAGATATTTGGGGAGATTGTGTACCACATGATTTATGGATGCCAGCAACTATTTGGGCAATGGGTGCGGCATGGCTTTGTTTGCATATTTTTGAGCATTACCAATTTACGCAGGATAAAAAATTTTTAAAGCAATATTTTGATACGTTATGTGAATCTGCTGAATTTTTTACAGAGTATTTATTTGAAAATAAACAGGGCTATCTGGTAACAGGTCCATCTGTGTCACCAGAAAATACGTATTTAACAAAAAGCGGTGAAAAAGGCAGTTTATGTATTGCACCGTCTATGGATACACAAATTATTACAGTTTTATTTCAAGATGTTATAAAAGCCTCTGAAATTCTAGGAGAAAAGAAAAGATTTGCAAAAAAATTAGCAAATATGCTAAAAAAATTGCCTCCGATTTCTATTGGAAAATATGGGCAAATTATGGAATGGGCAGAAGATTATGACGAAGTCGAAGTGGGACATAGACATATTTCACAGTTATTTGCATTATATCCAGCAGATTTAATTTCACCACAGAAAACGCCAAAACTTGCTGCGGCATCCAGAGCGACTATGATTAGAAGATTAATTCATGGTGGTGGACATACTGGCTGGAGCTGTGCATGGATTATTAACATGTGGGCAAGATTACATGATAGCGATATGGCTTATGAAAATCTTAGAAAATTACTAGTATATTCGACAAGTCCGAATTTATTAAATTCATATCCGCCTTTTCAAATTGATGGTAATTTCGGAGGTACAGCAGGTATTGCAGAAATGCTGTTACAAAGTCATAGTGGTGAAATACATTTATTGCCAGCATTACCAAAATCATGGAAAAATGGGAGCATTTCAGGACTATGTGCAAGAGGTGGTTTTGAAATCAGCATGATTTGGAAAGATAATAAATTAGTAAATGCTGAAATTTTATCACATCATGGACAGCCTTGTTGTCTGCGTACAGCAGGCATTGTTAGCGTTCATAGAAAAGATGATACGCCTGTAAGTGCTTCTCTAAAAGATGGCGTAATTTGTTTTGAAACAGAACCAGAAACTTGTTATTATATTAAAGCATGATAGTTTCTGTTAGATATGTGATATTTATGAAAATAAAAA
>CAMWUF010000310.1 GCA_947177375.1 uncultured Ruminococcus sp. | reverse complement strand
GTGTGACAGCAATCAAGATAAATTAATTACTAGAAAATTAACATCTGTACAGGAATTACAAACTATTTTCTGTGAATTATATCACGCTCTGGAACATATGACATGCAATGCACAAGGATTACAAGATGGGTTATTTGGACAGCAATTTTCTTCTGTTACACTAATCACAAATGAAATCAGTGAAGAATTACTCCATGTATTAGAACGACAAGTCGATGCCAATCAAAAAAATTTGCTTGTCATAACAGAAAAAGAAATTTCTTTAAATTCTGATTGGGTAAGTTTACAAGCAATCAATCCTACAGAATGGACAGAAAATATTTCTAGAATTATTATTTAAATATTTAATTTTATGAGGTTAAAATTATGAAACAGCAAGTTTCGATTACAGAAAGTGGTGTTCAAGTTGAGAATACATTTTCTATGGCTTTACAAAATCACCACAGGCACAGGAAAAAATTTTTATTATTACTGGTTGCATTTGTGGGAGTTTTCAGCAGTATTTTTACATTTTTAAGTATGTTTTCGCCAGCATATTCGCTTCCCGTTTTAATTGCTGTCATGCTGGGATTATTTATATTTTTTTCCTACTGTGCCATGAGACCACGAAGCGGATTTGTACCGATTTTAATAATAGGCATAGTTTATTGTGGTTTATTTTTCTGGAAAAGACAATGCATTTCCAGTGGCTTAATGTATTTTACTAATATGTTATGTCAGACAATTTATCAAACAGATTGGCAATATTTCACAATGGATCACGATTATTCAGAAATTACAAGTGTAACTTGGGTTTTATGCTTTCTTGTGTTTCCGATTATCTGGATGCTATGTTTTGCAGTATTACGATATCAAAATTTTTTCCTGAGTTTATTGGCAACTTTTCCATTTGTAGAAATTGGCTTATTTTTCGGAATTGTTCCTAATCATGGTTTTATGTTATCATTAGTGGCATTCTGGTTTGCAATTATGGCGATACAATTAGCAAGTTCTGGTATCACCCGTGCAAGTAAAACAGGGTTTCTAAGGCGAAAAAATACATTTTTTCCAGTATCACATATGCGGTTTATGCTCTCAGAAGATACGGGTATTGCAATGTTAAGCATAGTAATAATATTATTATTGCTTTCTGAATTTTTATTGCATATTAATCATTACGAACGTCCAGAAAATATTAAACAATTAAGAACAAATTTTCAGAATTATGTTGCTTCTTTGCATTTATCAGATGAGACCATTTTAGATGACTATGGGACTTCTTATACTGGTTATGATGACAATCAGGAATTAATTAATTTAGGGACTGTTGATGAAAAAATTTTTGAAGAGATACCAGTTACTAGTATTGCTTTTTCTGAAAATCCTAACAGCCGAATTTATTTAAAATACAGGACAGGACATGTATATAATGGCACAAATTGGACAATTTTGCCTGAAGAAATTTATCAAGATAATTTACAAGAAAATATTGCAAATGCATTTCAGGAATTAAATTATTATCCAGAAGAATTTTTATATTATACAGCTCCTGAATTACATGATATTCAGCTTTCGTTATATCATGCAACGGGAATTTTAGAAAAATGCATTCCCTATGGATTTATGAAAAATGAAAATATTTCTTGTAATCTTAGTCTAATCACCACAAATACTAGCAATTATTCCATTACAGGTGGTGCAGATTATGAACAAATTTTCATGAATCCTGATTCTGTTAGTTATATCAAAATTGCTAGTCTTTTAATGCATACCAATCGTGTTGATTTATTTTCTGAGCTTTTGCAAAATGATAATTCTGTTTGGTTGCCGAAAAGCAATCAGCTTAATATGCTATATTATGGCGACAATGCGTTTTCAGAGCAAGCATCCCAAGCAGGTATTCTTTGTGGCAGTGGCTATTCTGATTTTGTTTATGAACAAGAAACTTATTTGCCAGATACGGCTGATATGCAAGTGATAAAAAATACTTATGCAGATTTATTTGAAAATTTTAATGCTAAAACTGCATCTCCGTCAGAAATAATTGCAAAATTACAACAAATCCGTGAAAAAATTTGCAATGAAGTTTCTTATACACTTGCTCCTGGGAAAACTCCTGCTAATCAAGACCATGTTTCTTATTTTTTATTAAAAAATAAAAAAGGCTACTGTGAGCATTATGCAACTGCTGGAACAGTCTTAGCTCGTATGGCAGGCATTCCTGCAAGATATTGTGAAGGTTACATGATTGATTGTTCCCGTAATGTATTAAATCAAACAGAATTAGAAGGCAATATTGCTTATGTTTCCGAAATTCTGGACAGCAATGCACATGCCTGGACAGAAATTTATTTAAATGGCATTGGTTGGATTCCGTTTGAATTTACATTTTCTTATTTTTCAGAACCGTCTAAAATAACAGAAAATATTATCATATCAGAGATAACAGAATCAAAATTTGAACCAGTTATTTCTACAACGAATTCTGTTTCAACCCAAGAATCTACAGAAACAACAGAAGGGACTATTCCAGAAACAGTAAAAT
>CAMWUF010000309.1 GCA_947177375.1 uncultured Ruminococcus sp. | reverse complement strand
TTTTATAATATAATAATATTGATTCTGTCAAAAAATAAAAAATTTAATTAGGAGGCTAAAACGTGAAAACAAAAATCAAAAAACCCGTCTTTTTTATTGCCTTTTTTATCATTCTGGCATTTGCATTGTCAACAGTCTTTGGCATTGCCAGTTACAAAGGCGATATTAAGACAACTTACGTCCACGGACTGGAAGACATTCGTCTTGGAATTGATATTCAAGGCGGTGTAGATGTCACATTTGAACCAGACGACAACGAAAATGCAACGGAAGAACAAATGGATGCTGCTTTACAGGTAATTAAACTGCGTTTAACAAATCTTGGTATTAACGACAGTGAAACCTATGTGGATTATAATAATAGCCGCATTATTGTTCGTTTTCCTTGGCAGTCTGGTGAAGAAAATTTTGACCCTGCGGCAGCTGTCAATGAATTGGGGCAAATGTCTGAATTGACATTCCGTTATGGAACAGATTTGACAGGTGATTTAATTTTATCTGGTGCAGATGTTTCAGCTGCAAGTCCTGGATATGACCAGCAAAATGACCAATGGGTTGTGCAGTTGCAATTGAATGATTCTGGTAAAGATGCTTTTGCAACAGCGACAACAGAACAAGCATCTAATAATGGCTATATTTCCATTTGGATGGATGATACTTGTATTTCCAGTGCAACAGTAAATGAAGCAATTACAAGTGGACAAGCTGTTATTTCAGGTAATTTTACTTCTGAATCTGCAAAAGAATTAGCTGACCAGATTACTTCTGGTGCATTGCCATTTTCTTTGCATTCTACCAGTACAAAGACGCTATCTCCAACATTAGGGTCAGGGGCATTGTATGCGATGATTCTAAGCGGTTTGATTGCATTAGGATTTATTTGCATTTATATGCTGATATTATACAGAGTTCCTGGTTTTATTGCTGTGATTGGCTTGATTGGACAAGTTGCTGGTATGTTAGCTGCTGTTTCAGGATGGTTCGGATTTTTGCCAAGTTCTACGCTGACAATTCCAGGTATTGCAGGTATTATTTTATCTGTCGGCATGGGTGTTGACTGTAATATTATTACAGCAGAACGTATCAAAGAAGAATTATCTAAAGGCAAATCGTTAGAATCTTCTCTTAAAGCAGGCTATGCAAATGCTTTTTCTGCAATTTTAGATGGTAACTTAACACTTGCAATTGTCGCAGTGATTTTAATGGGTGCATTTGGTACAAATACGAATTTCTTAACTAAAATTTTAGATGCAACGATTTTCTATTTCTTTGGTGCAACAACAGAGGGCTTTATTTATTCATTTGGCTTTACATTAATTATGGGTGTTATTTTAAATTTCATCATGGGTGTTGCATTGGCAAGATTAATGACTTTCTCTCTTGCAAAATTCAAAGCATTTCAAAAGCCGTCACTATATGGCTATGTAAAAGACAAATACAAAGAAGCAAAAACAAGAAAATTCAGCGAAAACAAGAAAAAATTCTTTATTATTTCTGCTTGTTTAGTGATTGTATCAATCTGCACAACGTTTTTGGGTGTAGAAGTTGCAATTGATTTCAAAGGTGGTACAATTGTATCTTATTCTTATCATGGCGACTTAGAAGAAACAGCTTGCCAATCTGAAATTGAAAGTATTTTAAATACACCTGTTACACTCCAGAAAGGTGAAAGTTTTGATGCAGATACAAATATTTTGACAGTATCATTTAGTTATGATGAAAGCTTAACACTTGACCAACAGGAAGCAATGTTGCAGGTAATGCAGGAAACATATCCTGATAATAGCATTGAAGAACTGGAAAGCAATGATGTCAGCCCATCTTCTGGACGTGAATTTTTTGCAAAATGTATTGTTGCTGTCATTTTTGCAGGTATTTTATTAATTATTTATATTGCATTGCGATTTAAGAAAATCAGTGGTTGGTCTGCTGGTGTATTTACAATTATTACACTTTTGCATGATATTATTATTACTTATGGTAGCTTTGTATTATGTGGCTTTGAAATTGATTCTAATTTCATGGCAGTTGTTCTTACAATCTTTGGTTATTCCATTAATAATACAATTATTGTTTATGACAGAATCCGTGAAAATCAGCAGAAACTTTCTAAAAAAACATCTATTGCAGAACTTGTGAATTTAAGTGCTAGCCAGACATTACGCCGTTCTTTGAGAACTTCTATTACAACTGTTGCAACGATGATTATTATTAGCATTGTTGCATCTATCTTCAATGTATCTAGTATTTTAAGTTTCTCCGTGCCAATGACATTTGGTTTAATTGCAGGTACTTATTCTTCACAGTGCATTGCTCCGACTTTATGGGTATGGTGGAATGAACGCCATGGCAATCAACAAATTAGTGACGTTGCTGTAAAATAATCAAATAGCAAACATAAATCAGCCGTCTGAGAATGCAAAACAGATGGCTGATTTTTTGAAAAAATCCTGTGAAATTTGATGATTATCGGGTAAAATAATTGATAATTATTACAAAAATTGCAAAAATACTTGTATGTTAAATTAAAAT
>CAMWUF010000308.1 GCA_947177375.1 uncultured Ruminococcus sp. | reverse complement strand
CCTCACTATAAAAAATAACTAAAAATTTATCAATAAAACTAAAAATATACAACTAATAATATATATTATAGCATAATTGCTGTCTACTTGTCAAGTGAGTTGCTTGAAATTTTTTTCTGAAACCCATTGACAAAGCATAAATTTTATTATATAATTAAATATATAGCGGGAAGCTAGGGGTAAAATGAAGTTTTCAATTATTATATATATGTTTTGAACAATTGAAAGGAGTAAATTTTATGTCAACCGAGTCACAAAACGATAGCAATCTTCATAAAGGTCATAGAAGTCGTATCCGTAACCGTTATAAAAATGCTGGTATTGGGTCTTTTGAAGAACATGAAGTTCTAGAAATGTTATTATTTTATGTGATTCCCCAGAAAAATACAAATCCGCTTGCACACAAATTGCTAGATAAATTTATATCTCTAAAAGGTGTGTTTAGTGCTAGCATTCCAGATTTGATGGCTGTAAAGGGTGTTGGAATTGCAACTGCAACATTTTTAAATTTTATTGGAGAGCTGTTTAATATTTATTCATCTAAAGAATATACAGAATGCACTCTAAAAAATACGGAAGAACGCTATACATATTTTGTGAATAAATTGCAGAACGAAGTGAAAAAAGAAGTTCTATTAGTGGTCTGCTTAGATAATGCTATGCGTGTTCGCAGATGTTCCAAATTAGAAACAGGTGAATTGGAAACAGTACATTTTAAGACGCAAGATTTAACAAATATCATTCTGCAATCAAACTGTAAAAATGTAATTTTAGCACATAATCACCTTACAGGTGAAGCAGTTCCATCATATGAAGATATTAAAAATACAAAATATATTAAAAATATGCTCGAAAAATTGGGAATAAATTTGATAGATCATATTATTGTTCCTAATAAACAGGCTTGTTCTATGGCAGAATTAAAATTCTTCTGAAATAAGAATTTCAGAAGAAATTTTTATTTTTTGAGGGATATTATTTATTGTATTCTGAAAAAATAGTTGACAAATTTTGAAAATTATGTTATTCTTAAGTAAGATGCGTTTAAATTTAAAAATGCATATTGAATTTATTAGAATAGGAGTACTTGAAACTATGGGTAAATATTTTGGTACAGATGGTTTCCGTGGTGAGGCAAATAAAAATTTAACAGCTGACCATGCATATAAAGTCGGCAGATTTCTTGGTTGGTATTATGGTGAGCTGAAAAAACAAAATGGTGATACAACGCCAGCTAGAGTTGTCATTGGCAAAGATACAAGACGTTCTAGCTATATGTTTGAGTATTCACTGGTCAGTGGTCTGACAGCTTCTGGAGCTGATGCGTATTTATTGCATGTGACTACAACACCGTCTGTGTCTTATGTGGCAAGAGTAGATGAATTTGACTGTGGGATTATGATTTCTGCCAGTCATAATCCGTATTATGATAATGGAATTAAATTAATTAATAAAAATGGCGAAAAAATGGACGAAGAAACTATTGCACTGGTAGAAGATTATTTAGATGGCAATTTAAGTGTATTTGGGAAAAACTTTCAGGAATTGCCTTTCGCAACAGGGGAGGCGATTGGCTGTACAGTAGATTATGTTTCTGGACGAAATCGCTATATTGGTTATTTAATTTCACTAGGGTTATATTCGTTCAAAGGCATTAAAGTTGGTTTAGACTGTGCCAATGGTTCTGCGTGGAATTTAGCAAAATCTGTATTTGATGCATTAGGTGCGTCAACTTATGTGATTAATGCAAATCCAAATGGCTTGAATATTAACCAAAATGCAGGTTCAACACATATGGAAGGATTACAAAAATTTGTTGTAGAAAATAATTTAGATATTGGCTTTGCTTATGACGGAGATGCTGACAGATGTCTTTGTGTAGATGAAAAAGGTAATATTTTAACAGGCGACCATATTTTATATCTTTATGGCAGATATATGAAAGACCGTGAAAAGCTTAGAAATAATACAGTTGTTACAACAGTGATGTCAAATTTTGGATTATATAAAGCATTTGATGAGCAAGGTATTGACTATGCAAAAACTGCTGTTGGTGATAAATATGTCTATGAGTATATGTCTAAAAATGATTGTCGTATTGGTGGTGAGGCATCAGGGCATATTATTTTCTCAAGATATGCCACAACAGGTGATGGCATTTTGACTAGTTTAAAAATTATGGAAGTCATGATTGCTAGAAAAGCAAAAATTAGTGAGCTTGCATCACAATTGAAAATTTATCCACAAGTACTTGTCAATATAAAAGTCCATGATAAAAAACTTGCACAGAACGACCCTGATGTACAGAATGCTGTAAAATCTGCTGAGATTGCACTGGGTAAAACAGGAAGAATTTTAGTCCGTGAATCTGGTACAGAGCCTTTAATTCGTGTTATGGCAGAAGCTTCTACTGAAGAAGCTTGTTATGAACAAGTCAATGCAATTATTGATGTGATTCGTGCAAAGGGGCATGCTGTTTAAAAAAATGAAATAATCTATTTGAAATTGCCCATTGTTTTTCCAATGGGTCAATTTCTTATAGGATAAAATAATAT
>CAMWUF010000307.1 GCA_947177375.1 uncultured Ruminococcus sp. | reverse complement strand
GCATAGAAATTGTTTTTGTTTCCAAAGGCAAAAAAATATTAAAATTTCGTTCAGGAGCTGTCTATTTATGAAAGGTTATCATTTAAGTTTTTATCGACATGGAAAAACAAAAGCCAATGAAGATGGTATTTATATTGGCAGTACGGATTTTCCGTTATCAGATAAGGGAGCTGTGGAATTAAGCGGAAAAATGGATTTGTATGAATATCCAAGGGTGCAAAGAGTTTACAGCAGTCCATTACTAAGATGTACAGAAACAGCAGAAATTTTGTTTCCAGAAGTGCCATTATATTTAATTGAAGATTTGAGAGAATTAAATTTTGGTAAATTTGAGGGCAAATCTGCTTTGGAATTAATCGGACAAGAAGATTATCGAACTTGGCTGAAAGGTGGTTCACCAGATATGAGACCGCCAGAGGGTGAAAGCGTAGAAGAATTATGTATCAGAAGTTATCGTGCAGTTTATAGAATTCTGATGGACATGATGGAACAGGATTTTACACATTGTGCTGTGATTACGCATGCAGGTGTGATTAGTAATTTACTTGCTTGTTTTGGCTTGCCCAAAATTTCACCAAAAGAATTACATTGTGAAGCAGGAGAAGGTTTTGAAGTATTATTAACAGCTCAGATGTGGCAGACTGCACAGGCTTTTGAAATTTTAGGCATGACACCTTATTCCAGAAATTAATTGCTTTATTACATAAAAATATAATAATAATTATAATATTATAATTTAAGGAGCAATTATTTATGAAAATGCACGAATTGCACCAGTTCACAAGAGAATCATTAAGCAAATATCAAAAAAAAGCTTGGGGAATTGCTTTATTATGCCCTGTTATCTGGTTAGGCATGAGATTAATCCCAGATATTTTATCAGGCTTATTATTAAAATTAACGCCTATGAAAACAAGTGAATTATTTTTTGGTAGAAATCAATTTTGGGTGCTGTTTGCTTTTTTATGGGAGCTGTTATGTTTCTGTGTGGTAATTCCTGTATTTTGTAGTGTTTGCAGTTGGTTTAACTGGCTGTTAGGATTCGGTAAAAAAAAATTACATGTGTTTCAAGATAGCTATTTTTTCTGGCATAGTATGCGATTTTTTGGTGTGATGGAGTTAATTAAATTTTTCGTTTTGATTCCATTTGTGTTAGCTTGTGTTGTAACAGTTTATGCATTTCAGAAATGTACTTTACAGGAAGATGCTGGATTGTGGCTGTTTGCGACTGTACAAGGCATTGCAATTTGTATCTGGACGGCAATTTATTATATCAAATTTTTAATTAGTTTAGTTGCAACACCGTTTTTATTTTTAGAAAAGCCAAACCGACCTGTATTGCAAGCAGTTTCTTTTTCAAGAAAATTATTAGACGGGCAGTATATAAAATTATTTTTTATTCTGGTATCAAATTTATGTTTGCCAAATTTAATTACGATGCTAGTATTATTTCTGCAAATTCGTATTCGGGAATATTTGCAGGAACAAGATATTGTACAGGAAGTGTATTAAAATTAAAATAAATATAATAACAGGAGGTTTTATGCCAGATTTAGTATTTTTCATGAATAGAAAAGAACCTTGCACAGTGGAAGAATTTTTATGTCAAGATTGTAAGTTATCTAAACGGCAATTAACGAAATTAAAGCATACTGAAAATGGTATTACGATTCAGGGAAAACTTGTCAGAAGTATTGATAAAATTGATTCAGGACAAGAAATCAGATTGCATTTTCAGGATAATAAAATATTACAGCCAAATGCAAATTTAAAAATAGATTTATTATTTGAAGATGAAGATTTGCTGGTTTTTCATAAACCTGCTGGAATGCCTGTACACCCTAGTCAAAGGCATTATGATGATACATTAGGGAATGCTTTTGCAAGTCAGTTCCCAGAATTGACATTCAGACCTGTAAATCGACTGGATAAAGATACTTCGGGTTTAGTTGCTGTTGCAAAACATGCGTTTTCAGCAAGTTATTTACATGGGAATATTAAAAAAATATATTATGCGATTGTCACTGGAGATTTGCCGAATTCTGGTGTAATTAACAAGCCAATTGACAGAAAATCTAATTCTATGATTGAACGATGTATTGCAGACTCAGGTAAGCCTGCTGTGACGCATTTTCAGGTATTGCAGAAAACAGGAAAATATTGTTTCTTGCAATTGATTTTAGAAACAGGCAGAACCCATCAGATTCGGGTACATATGGCATCTGTTGGGTGTCCGCTGGCAGGAGATGCATTATATGGCGGTTGCTTAGATAATATTAATCGGCAAGCATTACATTGTGGAGAATTTGATTATTTTGATAAATATCAAAAATATCATAAAATAATTGCATCTATTCCAGAAGATATGAAATTATTACTAGAAAGGACAGGGAAAACATGATTTTTTATACAGCAGATTTGCATTTGTGTCATAAGAATATTATTCACATGTGCAACAGACCTTTTGAGAATCTAGAAATCATGCATCAGGTAATTTCTGAAAATTGGAATCAAGTTGTGACAGAAAAAGATGAGGTTTATATTATTGGGGATGTA
>CAMWUF010000306.1 GCA_947177375.1 uncultured Ruminococcus sp. | reverse complement strand
GTATTAATTTAAAGTCTGTATCACAGACTATTTTTCTAACAAACTTACCCTTTCCCTAACATTGCAGGAAAAGGGCAAAATTAAATATATTATTCCATTGATTCTGCAACCGCATTTTTTTCAGCAATATTCACAGTAGCAATTTGTTCTTCCAAAAAAAGCCCATTTTTTTCAGGTTTAAATTGTCCCATTTCAGCCATTAATCTTTGTAATTCTGTATCTACTTTGACATCTGTCTGGAGCTGTTCCAATAATTTAGATTCTTTGCAAACAGCAATTCCTGCCATTTCTGCCAAAACATCTGCTTCTGCTTCTTTTTGGATAACCTGTTCTTCCATGTGATTAAATTTTTCACAGGAACTTGCTGTATCTGCACTTCTGACAGCTTGTGCAAGATTTTTTTTAGTTTCTGCCATTTGAGAACGAGTCATTAACATTGCCTGATGGGTTTTTATTTCTGCAAGCTTTGCTTTGAGTGTTTCCACTTGTGTTTTGATTTCTACAGTCTGACCTGAAAATGCATCATATATTTTTTTATAATTTTCTGCTTCTTGGTCATATTCTAATTTTTCTTGCAACATTTTTTTTGCGATATAAATATTATCAAATACAAGTGCCACTTTTGCCAATTTCTCTCTTTCAGCAGATTTGCCAACTGCTTCTTGATATTGCTTTTCGGCAATCCGTTCATTTGCAACTGCATTTCCTAGTGCTTGCATAGATTGATTTAATTCTTCTTGCATATTCAAAATAATCTGTTTTTCCATTTTTTCAGGATTTTCTACATGGTCAATGAATTCATTGATATTAGATTTAAAAATATCGCTGATTCTTGAAAAAAAGCCCATAGCACTATCCCTCCAATTATATCAGACTATTTATAATCTATTCTAATCATACCACAAAATATGAAAGATGTCAAGCAAAATTGTAATAATTTTACTTTTCTGAATCATGGACTTGCAATTTACTTTATTTTATATTATAATAATATTAATTTTATATTAATGTTAAAAAGGGGATTCTATTATGATTTTTATTACAGGAGATATTCACGGCGAATATGATATTCATAAATTTTCAACCAAAAATTTTCCCATGCAGAAATTATTATCACGTTCTGATTATATGATAATTTGTGGTGATTTTGGTTTACTATGGGACGGTTCAAACTCTGACCGTTGGTGGTTAAATTGGCTGGAAAAAAAACCTTGGACAACGCTTTTTATTGATGGCAATCATGAAAATTTTGACATGTTAGAATCTTATCCCCTCACAGAATGGAATCAAACACAAGTACATCAAATTACAGAACATGTGATACATCTGTGTAGAGGGAGTGCATTTGAACTAGAGGGAAAACGTTTTTTTGCATTTGGTGGTGCAGAAAGTCATGATAAAAAATTCAGAAAAAAAGGCATTTCTATCTGGGAACAAGAAATGCCGAATGCACAAGAAATGCAACATGGACGAGAAGTTCTGCAAAAAATGAATTGGCAAACAGATATTATTATTACACATTCTTTGCCACAGCGTTTGCAAGAAAAAATATTTAAAGCTGATGATGATGATTATAAAAGCAATGCCTTAACAAATTATTTCGATGAAATTGATACAAAGCTGGATTTTAAATTCTGGTTTTCGGGACATTATCATATATCGACTTCTTACAATCATAAATATTTTTTAGTTTATCATGATATTTTACAATTAACAGATAACGGTTTCACCTGTGTTTATTCCCAAATGAATTAATTCCTGCATAAATTGCTTGCAATGTTCATAAACATGAATTATAAAAATATTTCCCGAACATTGATAATACAGGTGATAATTTATGAATATGAACAAAAAACAATTGTTTGCTAGAATTGGTGCAGTGACATCAGCAATTGCATTAGTACTTGCTGGTTCATGGTATACTGTTCGACATATGGAACAAATTACTAGTCAAGTAAATTCTTCTGCTAGTGATGGACAAATTATTATTTTAGATGCTGGACATGGTGGTATGGACGGCGGTTGCACTTCTGCCAACGGCGATGTTGAAAAAGATATTAATCTTGCAATTTTATTAAACCTGCGTGATATGTTGAAAGCTTCTGGCTATACTGTTCTAACAACAAGAGATTCTGACAAATCGATTCATGATGAGGGCATAGAGGGCATTGCCAATCAAAAAAGTTCTGATATGGATAATAGACTTGCGTTATTTAATTCTGTACAAGATGCCATTTGCATTTCGATTCATCAAAATCAATTTACAGATTCTCAATATAATGGCGCACAAATGTTTTATTCAGAATCTAATTCCAAAAATGCGACTTTAGCACAAACATTGCAAAACCAATTTGTAAATTTCTTACAGCCTGATAATAAACGTGAAATTAAACTTTGTGGCAAAGAATTATTTTTATGCTATTACAGCAAAAATCCAACTGTTATGGCAGAATGCGGTTTTTTATCCAATCCAGAAGAAGCAAGTTTATTAATTACCCAAGATTATCAACAAAAAGTCGCATTTACAATTTATTCTGCCTTAATTCAATATTGTTC
>CAMWUF010000305.1 GCA_947177375.1 uncultured Ruminococcus sp. | reverse complement strand
CAGTATGTAAGCTAAGTAATATAAAATTTCAGAAACAACGTAAAATAGGTATATTTTAACATACTGTGCAGGCTGAGAAAAGATCACTAGCCCCACGTAATATAGGCAATTAAGTGGGGGGCTTTTTGCTTGGATCTAAGTTGACCCCAATATGCTCCCTTATCAATGAAAAAAAGATAAACATAATGAGGCAGGAAAGAAATGTTTTTCACACTTGCATTTATAAGCTGGATGATGTATAATGATAAAAAGGCAGGTGATGAAAATGTATAAACTTATTCCAAATCAAGCAATAAAATTATTTGAGGATATTAGTGAAAGTAAAGAATTGTGTGACAGGAAGTGGAGACTTGAAATTGAAAATGAATCAGCTGACGAGGGGTTGAAAAGATTGATTCTATTGCATCTTAAAGAAATGCGACTTCTAAACACCGAAAAGGGAAAAAAAATTAAAAGAGACTTTGGAAGAATTTTGAAAGCAAATAAAAGAGACAATGAGGAGGTTACAATGGAAGATATTGATTATGAAATATACAAGTATATTAATAAGCTGGCAGACGAATATATAGAGCTTGATGAATTACTGAAACAAAATTGCCTTACATTTGATGAGGCACTCTCGCAGGCAAAGCAGTTCAGAGAAAAGTTTTATAATTTGCTCACAGAATATTCTATCGGTAGTCAAAATCTTGTTGTTACTTGTTATGACTTAATAGAACATATCAGTCAACAACCTGACAATCCAGACTTGCAGTATCTTTATTTATGTGTGATGACAGATTTCGGATTATTGAATCAATTGAACTATTATGAGCGCACAGAAGAAGTGGAAATTAGAAATTATTTCAGTCAGCATGAATTGATGAAAGAACTAACAGAATTTTGGAAATCTCAGTCAGAAAATATCAGGAAATATCAAGAATTGCAGGAATATCTGAAAAAACCTATATCTGTGAAAAATAATAGTAAGTATGAAGAAGATTTCGATTTACTGTATCAGCTTACAATACAGCATACTTTTTTGCATGACAGCATAAAAAATAAGGTCTATAAAGATAATCTTAATGATTTACAAATGTATATTAACAATGATGAAACATTAAGACTTGTTAAGCCATATATCATTTTTGCTGTGCTTGCAAGAAAAACTGGTATGATGTTGAAACGAGAGCGTTTTATACCCAATATAAAAGCTGTTTTTCAGTATCAGGAATATAATATTTATAAAGACAATGGCAAGAATTTCAGTCAATATGTGTCAAAAGTGGAGCTATATGACCATCTTCAGAGAGCCTATATAGATGATAGTGATGTAGATATGGAATTATGCGATTTCTGCTTTGCAAACCTATCACCATTAAGCGAATGGTATTACAGGAAATGCGAGTGGAATCAAAATATACCAATGAATTTAAAAACAAAGATACTAACAGTAATGCCCAAGTCGTTTCCTTATATTTTGAGCTATGAGGAGTATGATGAGCTGAACGAAGACGAAATTGAGTTATATACAGAGGCAGTAGCAAAACTGCAAGAAAAAATGTTACAGGTAGCAGAAAAATTTCTGAAAATATAATTGTCAAGATAAAACAGTTCCGAAATTTTTTATTTTTTTCGGAACTGTTTTGTATTCTATTTTTTTCAGATTTGTGATAGAATAAAATCATCATCTAGTAAGGAGGAAAACTTATGGAAATTTTGATTTTGGTCTATATGGCATTAGGGTATTGGGCAACAGGCAGGACAATCTATGCAAACAAAATACTCATTGGCAGTGGCAATGCAATTTTCGGCAGACGGCTTGTAATGGGCTTTCTTTTTGGCTGGGTACTGATTCCCTGGGCAATCATCAAATTATTTTTGGGAGGCTGATGTGAATGCTAATGAATGGCGAGGTACTGACTAATCTTGCTGACCTGAAACGATGCTTCTGCTTGGATGAACTGCTGTATAGTTACTATAACGGCGAACTGGAAATCTTTCTTAATAAAATCGGAGAACATGAAAAGGCAGAAAAAATCAGAAATATTTCTAAAAGTAACGCTATGCTTCTGATACGTCTTTATGAGATTTTCGGACTAGATTTGAATATGTCGGAAGAAGAAATAAGAGAATCCGCTATTCTGAAGTAACTGCTTTTACATAGGCATTTACAATTGTAAGAAGTTCACTGCGTGATTTTTTGGGACATTTCCGAATCAGCATATGCATCATTTCTGTTTCAGAGGAAGTATCTGTTTCGTTGCCGAAAAGAATGTAATCGGTACTCAGGCAGAGCAGTTCCGAAAGTCTCGCAAGTGTCTGGATTGAAACGCCTTTGATTCCCAGCTCAATATCCGAACAGAATTTTGCAGAGACTTCAAGTTTTTCGGCAAGCTGTTCCCTTGTGTATCCTAAAAGTTCTCTCTGCCGGCGTATCCGCTGTCCCATTAATTTATAATCTATAATTTTCATGTGGTATGTCACCTCGTTTTTTGTATATAATTACTATAATTATATAATAATTTTTGTAATATATAAATCAACTTAAAGTGTTGACAAATTAAAACTTTCAGTGTATAATAT
>CAMWUF010000304.1 GCA_947177375.1 uncultured Ruminococcus sp. | reverse complement strand
AAATAATAGAACTTTGTAACAAAGATAGGAGTAAATAGCTATGAAATTCCAAAAATTAATTGCTGTTTTCACAGCAGGTATTGTTATATGTCATAATTATTCTGTGCTGAGTGCTTTTGCAGAAGATGAAAAAATTAAAATTGAGATTGAGAATAAAATTATCTCAAGTGAAGAATTGGAAAACATGAATTATGAAATACCAGTTTTTGTTAATTTAACAGCAAATGCAGGCATTAATTCAGCGGAATTTATTATTTCTGTTGATAGCAGATGTGATTATGAAGTGATTACAAATTCACAGCAAGCATTTGAAACAGGAAATAAGAATTTATTATTTTCCATGACAAGTAGTCATAAATTTAATGATAATTGCAGTCGTTTATTATGGGCAGGGTCAGGTATTACAGAAGATACTGGGGCATTAGTATTATTAATGGTACAGATTCCAGAAGATGCCATAAATGGTGATGTATTTGAGATTTCTTATTTGCCAGAACTGAATTATCAGAATTATCAATTTGAACATCTTTGGGGAATTGCAGGCAGAGAGATAAAAAATTATGCAACTGACAATGAAGTTATTTTTTCAAATGGTGAAATTAAAATTCAAGATGATGAGCCAGTGATATTAGGTGATGCTGACGAAAATGGAGCTGTTGATATTTTAGATGTGATTGTAGTAAATAAAGCAATTCTTGGACAAAAAATTCTGACTGGAAAACAAATGAAAGCGGTTGATTTTAATCAAAATGGTATGGTAGAACCTGATGAATCGCTTATGCTCATGGAATTTATTGTTGGCTTAATTGATAACTTGATAGTTTAATTTTAATATTGTGATAAATAACAGGAGGCAATAGAATGAAATTAAAAAAATTATTAGCTGGCTTGGCTGCGTTGACTTGTGTGTTTGCAACAACAATGCCTTGTGGATTTGAAAATTCTGTACATGCAGAAGATACAAACGAAATTATGAATGAAATTATGAATGAATATACTTATGAAAATCTCATCTATCGCAGAAGTCCTAGTATTAGTAGCACAAATGTTAATTTTTTGTTGTCAGTTATTGGCGTAGTAGATGGTGCAACAGATATTACAATTCCAGAAGAAATTAACGGGGAAAAAGTTGTTAGTATTAAAGAAGAAGCTTTTAAAGATTGTGAAAGTTTGGTTTCTGTAAGTATTCCAGATACTGTTACAACGATTGGGAAAAATACATTTCAAAATTGTATTAATTTAAAACAAGTAAGATTGCCCGAAAACATGAATATATATTATATTCCAGTCAATATGTTTGATGGTTGCACTAGTCTTGAAAAAATTACAATTCCAGAGAAAATTACTTCAATTGGCATGGAAGCATTTCAAAATTGCACAAGTTTATCTGAAATACAGCTCCCAGAAAATTTAAATACAATACAAAATCGTGCTTTTAGAGGCTGTACAAGCTTAGAAAGTATTGAATTACCAGAAGGATTGAAAAATTTGAGTTCTGGTATTTTTTGGGATTGTGAAAATTTAAAAAATATTAATATTCCAGATAGTATAGAAACAATAGAAACTGGTGCATTTGAGAATTGCATCAGTTTAGAAAATATTAATTTTTCTCAAAATGTAACTAGTATTCATGGACATGCATTTGAAAATACTGCATGGCTTAACAGTCAGCCAGATGGTGCAGTCTATATCAATGATTTTTTATATTGCTATAAAGGCAAACTGACTGAAAATACAGAATTTATAATTCCAGAAGATATAAAATATATTGTTGACAGTGCATTTGCAAATCAGGAAAATCTAATTTCTGTCACAATGCCTGAAAGTCTGGAAACAATTGGCTCATACGCATTTGCCAATTGTGAAAATCTGGAAAAGATTAATTTCCCACATGGTTTGAAGGAAGTTAGTGAATATGCATTTCATGATACAGCTTGGCTGAATCAACAAGAAGATGGTGTAATTTATGCTGGAAATTATGCGTTGCTTTATAAAGGCGAATTTCCAGAACAAGCAGAAATTACATTGCGTGACGGCACAACTGTAATTAATCCAAATTTATTTGCCAAAAATACAAATCTTGTTTCTATTACATTGCCAGAGGGCTTTAAAATGCTATACAGTGAATCATTTTTAGATTGTGCAAATTTAAGTAATATTACAGTTCCTGATAGTATTGAAATGATTGGCGGTGATGCTTTTGCAGGAACTGCATGGCTTGAAAATCAGCCAGATGGATTAATTTATATTGGCAATATTGCTTATTTCTATAAAGGCACAATGCCCGAAAATACAGAAATAATTTTAGAAAATAATACAGTTTCTATTTCGCCTTATGCATTTGCAACTGCCACAAATTTAACTGCAATCACATTGCCAGAGGGTTTGAAAGACATTGGTGCTTATGCATTTGCAGGTTGTAAAAATTTAGCATCTGTTACGATTCCAGAAAGTGTCGAAACAATTGGAAGTCCTTATCTCAGCACAAGACTCATTGCTATCGCAAGACTAGATGATTTTGTATTAACTGTTTTAAATCCTGATTGTAAATTTATAAATACTTATACATTTCCTTAT
>CAMWUF010000303.1 GCA_947177375.1 uncultured Ruminococcus sp. | reverse complement strand
CCTTTGATAACAGCAGTAATTGTTGGCTGACCTGCACCCATAATATGTGTGCCTGCAACAGCTCCAATGACTTCGTCAATATAGAAATTATTTGTTGTTTCCGCAGTTTCTACATAAAGCTGTAAATCTTTTGCACCCTCAGGAATTTTATAATTTTCATTGGCAAGCTGTACCCATTCTCCTTTGACAGCCGTTGCCTCTGCAATCGTTGCATACTGTGTTTCACCACTTGCGTCTGTATATTGCAGTTTTAAATAAAATTTATCTGTTGCATCACCATCAAAATAAACTACATTTGCACTGAAACTATATTCATTGCCAGCAACAAATGCATTTGAATTAAGCTTTTTGCTTGCACCCATCCAGGCAGAAGTTCTGTTTTGCACAAGCAAAGCTTCCTGTCCAACATAAGATGTTTTGCCACTTGTTAAAATTTCAGTTCCACCTCTGGTATTCCAGTTGCAAGTACTTCCCTCAAATCCGTCATCGAAATACCAGCCATATTCATTAGGTTCAACAGGTTTTACTTCGCCTGTATTTCCATTTGGATTACTTCCATCGCCCCATTCAGATTCTGGAAGCATGCCAGTTAATGTTGTATAAGCAAGTTTCGGCTGATTATCAGAATCATATAACAAACCATTACTTCCAGCAGGCAGCCAAGAGTTCGCATCATTAGGACCCCAGATACAAACTGCTGTGACACGTCCAGTAGATTGTGGATTTGTGTTCCAATCCATGGCTGCCTTGAAAATTGCTTTATATTTATCTGCTTGGTCTTGCCATGAATATTTTCCGCTTTCAACAGAAATATCAAGCTCTGTTACTTGTACATCACAGCCAATCGACAAATATTTATGCATTGCTTCCAAATAAGAATCTGTTCCGGCAAAGCCTGTTGCATTTGCAGGCACATGTGACTGCATACCAACACCATCAAGCAGACCTTTTTCATATAAAGATTTGCACATGTTATAAATGGCATCACGTTTATGATCCCAATATTCGTTGTAATCATTATAATACAAATCACAGCCAGCAGGTGCATATTTTCTTGCATAAGTAAATGCTTTTTCTACAAAGCTATTATCTCCGTAAACCTGAACCCATGCAGAACTGCCATCTTGATTTACGCTATTATCACCTGGTTCTCTTGCACCGCCATGATTTGCTGTTCTGTCGGAATTATCGCTAATACATTCGTTACAAACATCATATGCATATAAATTCAAAGTTGGATACTGTGTTTGAATTGCATCAAACATATTCTTGATATAACTTTCCATACGTGCGTCCATAGTTGTAACATCTACCCATGCACCATTAGCGTCATAATTTTCTTTAAAAAACCAGCCTGGCGTTTGACTATGCCAAACAAACGTATGACCACGCATTGCAATATTATTTGTTGCACAGAAATCCATAATTGCAGCAGCATTATTCAAAGAAACTGCAATATTTGTTCCACTACACTGAGACTGCACAAGTGTTGCATCTGGTTTTAATTCATTTTCGCATTCAATACTGTTAAAATCTTTCAACATATTGGCTGTAATTGCAGAATTTTTTACAGTACCACCGTTTAAAATATTACCAACTCTAAAATAATTTGCAAATTCGTCTTTCAAACCTTTTTCTGTACTTGCCGCATGTGCTACAATTCCAGAAGATTTAGAAGTAATCAAAATATTATCAAATGCAAAATCATTTGTACTTTCTGTTGTAATTGTTAATTTAAATTCATAGCTATTTTCTGGAGCTGTATAAATTCCAGTTAATTCTGTCCATTGATTGGCTTTTACTTTTTGAGATGCAATTTCTGTAATCGTTTCTTCGCCTGTATTTTCATCAATACAAAGCAACGAAAGATGAAAAATTTCTTCTGTTTTGCTGAATACTTGTGCAGAATAAGAATATTCTACTTCGCCTGATAAATAAAATCCTTTTGCAGAGCTTGCACCATCGCTTACAGATTCCCTGCCTGAAACTAACATGCCTCTTGAATTTTCGTAACCTACTTGATTCTCAGCTGTTAGTCTAACATTATCTGCATTTCCATACCAGCCATCATAATTTTGTTCAAAATCATTGTACACGAGTTCTTCAGCGTGTACTGTTCCAGTAAATACTGGAAAACTAGCAGATGTGCAGAAACAACATGTTAATGCTGTTAAAGCAGCTAAAATTTTTTTTATTTTCATCCTAATAGATTCCTCCTTAATGTAATAAAATAACTTCAGTACTTGTTAATATATTATGTTTATTTTAACATATTACAAATATTTTGTCTTGCATATCTGTCATGCTTTTTTCATATTTGTCACAGCACAGTAAATTTTTTCTGATATTCTTTTGGAGTAATACCTGTTATTTCTTTAAATACTCTGCAAAAATGACTTTGTGAAGAAAATCCAAGATAGTTACTGATTGACACAAAACTTTTTTCTGTTTCGCATAATAATTCTTGTGCTTTTTGAATTTTTTTCAACTGAATAAAATCAGAAAGATTCATACCTGCATTTTTTTTAAATTCTGTTGAAATTGTACCACGACTTTTTCCAAAATATTCTGCAATATCAGAAG
>CAMWUF010000302.1 GCA_947177375.1 uncultured Ruminococcus sp. | reverse complement strand
CTATGCTATAATAGAAACATGATATAGATAAGATATAAATTTAATTCTGTTCTGCTGTCTGTGGGGACGGACGGCAGGACAGTCCGAAAGGAGTATTTAAGAAATGAAATTTGAAATTAAAAATCATGTATTAAAAAAATGTATTGCTGAATCTGGTGATACAATTGCGATTGTTCCAGATGGTGTGACTAGTATTGGAAATAAGGCATTTTATATGTGTGAATCTTTGCAAGAAATCCATTTGCCTGATGGTATTACTAGTATTGGAAATGATGTATTTTATGCGTGTGAATCTTTACAGGAAATCCATTTGTCTGATAGTATTACTGATATTGGAAAGTATGCATTTGAACGTTGTGTCTCTTTAAAGGAAATTCATTTGCCTGATAGGATTACTAGTATTAGAGATCAGACATTTTGTTATTGTCCATCTTTGCAAGAAATCCATTTTCCTAATAGTATTACTAGTATTGGAGATTGGGCATTTTCTGGTTGTGAATCTTTGCAAGAAATCCATTTGCCTGATGGCATTACTAGTATTGGAGATAGTACATTTAGGGATTGTGAATCTTTGCAAGAAATCCATTTGCCTGATGGTATTACTAGTATTGGAGAGAATGCATTTTATAAGTGTAAATCTTTACAAAAAATCCATTTGCCTGATAGTCTTACTAGTATTGGAGATGAGTCATTTTCTGATTGTGAATCTTTGCAAGAAATCCATTTGTCAGATAGTATTACTAGCATTGGAGAAAACGCATTTGATGGTTGTAAATCTTTACAAGATATTATTTTTCAAGGTAGAATATTCCATGGGAATCAGATTGAAGAACTCATAGATAGCATAAACAATCAAAATTTCAAGTCTTAAATTTTTCAAGAAATGCAAGATATTCTGGATACTTGTCCTGTATCGCATAACAGAATTTTTCAGCTTGTCGCATATGATTTTTTAAATAGTTCTGATAAATTGCTATACTAGAATCACATAGTCTTTGCGTGCTTTTCAGCATATCAATGGCAATGAAAACTCTTTGCCTTGTATGGACATAAGGATTTTGTAAAAAAATAGTTTCTAGTAATTTGCTATTAAAAAATTTATTTTCAACAGGTGCAAATGCTTTTAATAATGCTTTGTGAACCCATTCGCCAACTAATTCTGTACAGGGAATATATTTTATAATCATTTCTTGTTGTTCAAGCCATGAAATTTTATGTAAACTAAAACATAATCCAGAAAAAATTGCACCTGTTGCTTGAAATTCACCTAATTCAATTTCTTGTATGTCAAAAGTACGAATTGCATTTTCATGAATGGTATGTCTCAAATTACGCTCTTTTTCAATTTTCAATGTTTGATAGCCCGAACAGCAAATTTCACCAATATAAGTTTCATAGTTACCAGATATTGCTAATATTTTAGGTTTTACTATGATTAGATTATGATTTATGATTTGATAGTGAAAATTTTCTATTGGTTGTTCTTTTGTGATAAAATATCCAGATACACCTGCGGGGAGCTTATGGAACTGATAACGAGAAACAGATTTTGGAAAAATAACAAAAACAGAATTTTGAGGAACGCCGTTTTTATCATATCGAATCCAAAAACTATCTCTGGTAAGACTTACAGAACGGCATTTATGAAAATCAAGTGTGAGAGAATGATAATAAAGAAGATGAAAACACAAAACAGAATTTTTTAGCAAATTAATAGATTTATTTTCTAAGAACGAAAAATCTCTGGTTTTATTTCCAACAAGAAGAATCGGTATGTAATCATATGGAAGTTTCTTGCCTAAAATCAGTGCATAATTATTTTGCAATGGCGTAGATTCAAAAGCAAGACCATTTCTAATTGTTGCATAACGGTTAGAAGTTCCAAAACCTTTTAAACCAGTATCAAAAAATGCATAATCTTCTAATTTCCAAATATTAGGCGGAAACTGAATATAATTTAATTTTTTGCAATATGCCATTGCCCGACTGCCAATAGATTGTAAAGTTTTAGGCAAATGAATTTCTGTTAATTCTTGACAATCAAAAAAGCACATTTCAGGAATCGCTTGTAAACCGTCTGCAAAAATACAAGTCTGCAATTGCATTTCACGAAATGCATTTTTACCAATTTTTCTAATCGTTGACGGAATTTGTATTTTTTTAATGATTTTATTTTGATAAAAAGCATTTTGTCCAATTTCATTGACTTTTAGATTATCAATAAAAGCAGGAATCATTAAATTTTCACTAGTGCCGTGATAATTTGTAATTCTAATGCTTTTTGATTTTTTTCTAAATGAAAAACCTTGCTGTATTGCCTGTTTAGAAGTAATATGCAATGCAGGAACTTCAATGCTTTGAAATTCTGTCAAGTCTGGTATATATACAAGTTCTTTTGGAAGAAATTCTTGTTCAGGTGAATTTTGGGGAATTAGTTCTTGTTTTTTTTCTGGTTCTTGCTTTTCTGATTTATCAGATAAAGATTGCATTTTAGCATTGAAGAGTTTTAATTCTTCTAAAAATGATTTTAAAAATTCATTCATGAAAATTACCTCCTAAATTTTAAATTTGTTAATAATTGATAATTTTATAATCT
>CAMWUF010000301.1 GCA_947177375.1 uncultured Ruminococcus sp. | reverse complement strand
ATGTATGATTAAATTATTAGTAATCACAATTGGAGGATGTATTATGAAAAGTAATGTGTTGGGTGCTATTATTGGTGATATTGTCGGTTCAAGATTTGAATTTGATAATATCAGAACAAAAAAATTTGATTTGTTTACGCCTGACTGTCAAATTACAGACGATTCTGCTATGACAATAGGTGTCATGCATGCACTTACAGAATGGAATAAAATTTCAGGAAATCATAATTTATTTGACCTGTCAAGATTTGTAATCTGTTCATTTCAGGAATGCTATAAAAAATATCCAAATGGCGGTTATGGTTTGGGATTTGTAAAATGGCTGAATAGCGAAAATCCACAGCCTTATCATAGCTATGGCAATGGTGCTTGCATGAGAGTGAGTCCTTGTGCTTATATTTCTGATGATTTAGAAACTTGTTTAAAAATCGCTGAAATTGTAACAGCTGTTTCGCATAATCACCCAATTGCAATAGAATGGGCAGAACGTCTTGTATATATTATTTATAATTTAAAAAATAAAATATGGTCAAAACAGGATTTAAAAATTTATTGGGAATCTATCAGAACACCAGAAGAAAATTTTACACTTGATGAAATAAGAGGATTTTATCAATTCGATGAAACTTGTCAGGGAACTATGCCACAAGCCATACAATGTGTGATAGAAGCTGTAGATTTTGAAGATGCAATCAGAAATGCAATTTCTATTGGCGGCGATAGTGATACTTTGGGAGCTATCGTAGGTTCTATGGCAGAGCCTTTGTTTGGAGTGCCTGAACAAATTGCATTAAAAGCAAAATCTTATATTCCAGATGAATTTCTGGCTATGATAGATAAATT
Source organism: uncultured Ruminococcus sp. (assembly GCA_947177375.1). Lineage (GTDB taxonomy): Bacteria > Bacillota > Clostridia > Oscillospirales > Ruminococcaceae > UBA3855. Next base: position 1,753 of record CAMWUF010000301.1, on the reverse strand, counting down.
TTAAATTTAAATTTTAAGAAAGAGGTTTTTTCATGAAAATAAAAAAATATTTGGCTAGTTTGATTGCTGTTTTGATGATGGGTATGGCTGCTACTGCTTGTAATAAGGCTGAGAAAGAACCAGAAACACTGTCTGATAATAGTGATAATATTGTACATGATGCACCAGAAACATCGCCAGAAATTGCTGGTATTAGTGATGCAGACATCCCTGAAGAAGAGGAATTTGAACCAGCTTATACAGCAGAAGAAGGGCAAGCTTATCTTGCAATTGCAGGAAGTCAATGGGATGTGCAATATTGGGGTTCTGCAAAGCAAAGTGGCTATATGTTAGCTTATGACGCAGGAATTGCAGATATTAAAGGTGATGGTTCTTATACTGTTAGTGTCAATGCCAATACAAAAGGGTTCCGTAATGCTATGACAGGTAATCCAAATGAAACATATACACCAGAAGGAATTGATTTTATGGCAGTCATGATTCCAAATGGAGAAAGCCTTTATCCAAATGCGGTCATTACGATAGATAGTATTTTGGTAGATGGCAATGAAATTGAACTGACTGCTAAAAATTATACATCTACGGAAGATGGAACAGATACAAGAGCAACAGTATATAATACATGGGTAAATAATCCACCAAAAGATGCACGTACATCAGATGGTGCATTATATGACGAAGATGGCGATGCATTAAGTGTTTGTAAAGAATATTCTGCACAGATTTTTGAAGAAGAAAATTTTGCAACTTGGACAAAAGTGGAAGTAAATTTCACAATTACAGGTACGAATAATAGCAGTACACCAGTTATGACAGATAGTGATAATGAAAATGCAGATGAGGATGAAGAATCAGCATAAAATATTATTTTATGCAGAAACTATTACAAGAAGTCAAGATAATATTTTGACTTCTTGTTTGCAAAAAAATAATATTAAAATATAATAACATCAAAAAAGAAAAGAGGGATTTTTTATGATAATCAACTTGAATCAGGATAATTTTCAAGAATTTATTAAAAATCACACACCTGTATTGGTAGATTTTTGGGCAACATGGTGTCCGCCTTGCATGAAACAAGGTGAAGTTCTTCATGCATTAGAGAAAGAAAATGCATCACTTCAGATTGGCAAAGTCAATGTAGATGATTGCCGTGACTTAGCTATGAAATTTGGAATTGCGAATATTCCAACTATGCTATTGTTCCAGAACGGCGAAATTTTGGAAACAGTTGTTGGTTTACGAAATGCTTCACAAGTATTGGAATTATTTAAAAAACATGGGGTTTCTTGAATATTATGGTTAGATTAAATCAAGACAAAGAAATTGTTAATCAAATTCGTGAGGGTTTGAAACAAACAGGCGGTTACTGTCCCTGTCGTTTAGAACGCATTCCTGAAAACAAATGCATGTGCAAAGAATTTCGTGAACAGATTGCAGACCCTGATTTTGAGGGCTATTGCCATTGTTTGCTATATTATAAATCTAAAAATTAAAAAAATATCCAGATTTTTTTAAAATCTGGATATTCTGTTGATTTGGAAATTTAAAAATTTAAAAAATTAAGAAACAGGAGTGATAATTATGGGTTTATTATCTAAATTAAATGCACCCGTTATTTTAAAATCAGATAGCAGTGCAAAGCAGGAACTTCAAGAATTAGAACAGCTCCAGAAATCTGCTTCTTTTGAGCAAAAAAAAGAATTGGAACAAAGACTGACTCTAATACACATATGACGCTGACGACGAACTC
>CAMWUF010000300.1 GCA_947177375.1 uncultured Ruminococcus sp. | reverse complement strand
ATTTCTAACAGCTTTAATTGCAGAAATAATTTTTTCAAAATTAATTTCTTCTTGTGAAAAACATAAATTTTCATCATAAACAGGATAATTTTCCAGCATAATCATGCTATTATCCGCAACTAATACTTGCCAGATTTCTTCTGTAATAAACGGCATAAACGGATGTAATAATTTTAACATGCCTTGCATTGCCCAAACAAGAACAGCTTGTGCAGAATTTTTGGCTTCTCCGCCTGCCTGAATTCTTGGTTTCGTCAATTCAATATACCAGTCGCAGAAAATATCCCAAATAAAATCATAAATTTTTGAACAAGCAACACCTAATTCAAATGCTTCAAGATTATTATTGACTTCTTTGGCAAGTTGATTCAATTTAGAAATTAACCATTTATCTTCTATACTAAGCTGATTTGATTCTGGCAATCCATTAAATCTAAAATCTTCTGGCAAATTCATCATAATAAATCTTGACGCATTCCAGAGCTTATTGGCAAAATTTCTAGCTGATTTTACTTTTTCATCTGTATAACGCATATCATTCCCAGCAGCGTTTCCTGTTGCTAACATGAAACGCAAAGCGTCTGCACCATATTTTGAAATTACTTCAAGTGGGTCAATGCCATTGCCTAATGATTTAGACATTTTGCGACCTTGTGAATCACGTACTAAACCATGAATTAATACCGTATCAAATGGCACTTGTCCAGTATTTTCCAGAGCAGAAAACATCATTCTGATAACCCAGAAGAAAATAATATCATAGCCAGTAACAAGTGTATTCGTTGGATAGAAATATTTTAAATCTTCTGTTTGCTCAGGGAATCCCAATGTAGAAAATGGCCATAATGCAGAGCTGAACCAAGTATCAAGTGTATCAGGGTCTTGTCTCATAGGCTTGCCACATTTTGGGCAATTACAAGAATTTTCTTTTGTGACAGTCATTTCTCCGCAGGAATCACAATAAAATGCTGGAATCTGATGTCCCCACCAGATTTGACGGGAAATACACCAGTCTTTGATATTTTCCAACCAGTGATAATAAATTTTATCAAAACGTTCAGGCACAAATTTTGTTTTGCCAGTTTTGACAGCATCAATTGCAGGTTGTGCAAGTGGTTTCATTTTGACAAACCATTGTGTAGAAACTTTTGGCTCAACAGTCGTACCACAACGATAACATGTCCCAACATTGTGATTATATTCTTCAATGCGAACCAATGCACCCTCTTTTTCTAAATCTTCCACAATTGCTTTTCTTGCTTCGTATCTATCCATACCAGCATATTTCGGATAATCATCTGTAATTTTTGCATCATCTGTCATGACGTTAATCACTTCTAAATTATGACGTTTTCCGACTTCAAAGTCATTCGGGTCATGTGCAGGGGTAATTTTTACAACGCCTGTTCCGAAATCCATTTCTACATAATCATCTGCAACAACAGGAATTTCACGGTGTACAATTGGCAAAATTAATTTCTTGCCAACTAAATTTTTATATCTTTCATCATTTGGATTAACTGCAACAGCTGTATCGCCTAATAAAGTCTCTGGTCTGGTTGTTGCTAATTCTAAATATTCGTCAGAATCTTTAAATTGATAACGCAAATGCCAGAAATAGCCCGCTTGGTCTTCATAATTGACTTCTGCATCAGAAAGCGAAGTCAAACATTTGGGACACCAGTTAATAATACGTTCGCCTCTGTAAATTAAGCCTTTTTGATAATATTTTACAAAAACTTCTTTGACAGCTTTAGAACAACCTTTGTCCATGGTAAAACGTTCACGTTCCCAATCACAAGAAGAACCTAATTTTTTTAATTGTTCTACAATGCGACCGCCAAATTTTTCTTTCCAAGCCCAAGCACGTTGCATGAATGCTTCACGTCCGATAGATTCTTTTGTGATACCTTCTTCACGCATGGAGGCAACAATTTTTGCTTCTGTTGCAATTGCTGCATGGTCTGTACCAGGTAACCAAAGTGTACTATAACCAGACATTCTTTTCCAACGGATTAAAATATCCTGCAACGTTTCATCAAGGGCATGTCCCATATGCAATTGCCCTGTGATATTTGGCGGTGGAATGACAATTGTATAAGGCTTTTTATTTTCATCAATTTGTGCATGAAAACAACCTTTTGTCATCCATTCTTGATAAATCCTGTCTTCAAAATCTTCAGGATTATAAACTTTTGCTAATTCTTTTGCCATAAAAATTTAACTCCTTTTCTTAAAATTTTTGATTTTGGTAATAAAAAATACCCCAAAGCATTTGCTTCAGGGCGAACTAATTAATTTAATCATAATAGTCCGTGTTACCACCTGAATTCAGAAGAAATTCTTCTGCACTCGTCCACACTGTAACGGGTGTACCCGTCGGGTATTACTTAGAGAAATTTTAAAAAATTTTCTGTTCAAGCCGAAGCTCAAGGGCTACTTTCTGTTATTTCACACACATTCTTACACCAGCCGAATGCTCTCTTTGCCGTTGGAAATAGCTTACTTCCTCCCTGTCATTGCTTTGCTATTATCATAACATATTAAAATTCATTTGTCAAGACTATTTTTTTAAATTATTGATTCTCTCTTGCAAT
>CAMWUF010000299.1 GCA_947177375.1 uncultured Ruminococcus sp. | reverse complement strand
TAATTGTTTGGTATCTAATGCAATATCTGCATAAATAATTTCATAAGGACTATTGTTATCTGGATTTGTTATCACAAAATGATACATGGGAACTTGGACGATACCAGCATATTCATTATCCTGATATAAAAACAAGTTTTGATATAAAAGGCTAATGCTATCAACAGTATAACTATATTCTTGACTGAGATAATCTGAAAGAACAGAACAAGCTTCATTTACTGTACAATAAGTACCAGGAAGCGTTTCAGTTGTATCAGGTTCTTGTGTAAGAATTGCAGGTAATTCCATATATGCAATAGAATCTGTGCTGAACATTAATAATTTTATTTCTTGTGGGCGTAATTGTTGTTCATCATTCAGAAAAGCTAATTTTTGTGTACTGCTAATATTAAGTCCTACTTCATGGATATATAATTTTAATGTGAGATAAAGTCCTTGTATGCCGTTAGAGAATTCTAATAATTCACAGTCTTGAATTCGACCCATTTCATATAAAGATGATAACCAGCCGTTTTGTTGCATCTGTTCCAAATAAAAATACAAAATCATTCTAATCATGTAACCATAAATTTCTTGTCCATTTAGCGAAATTATTATTTCTTCATAATCTTTCCATGGATTTATATATTCGTTATTAAAGCAAACTCTTTTGTCATAGTCTGCGATTGCTACCTCGCCTAAATTTATGCTATTTTCCAAAGGATTCCAGTTTTCTGTAATTTCTTCGCCTGTAAATTCTTGTAGCACATTTGGGCGATATAATAGACATTCGCCAGTATTTTGGTATTTTAAATACAGCAAATTGTTGTTATAAATTAAATATTCAGAATCTTCTAATGTTTCTGCACTAGAATTAATATGATTAATATCAATCGCAACATCTGCAAAATCAATAGCCATTTTTTGCATTTGTAGTAAATTTTTACCTGACATGGGTTTTGCCTCAAAAAAGTATTTATGTACATTGTAGCCATTGCTAGTTTGTATTCTGGGAAGGTTAATATCCTGCATATTAAGATTTTGGAAATTATCACTATTAAAATCAAGTGTAGGGTCTTTATAATAAATAGCAGTTTCTCTTGTTTCCTGAACGTTTTGAATCGCTTGGCGTTCTTCTTCGTCAATCGCATTTTGTAAAGCTTCTTGCATTTCTAATTGTAATGGTGATTCAGTCGGGTCTGTTGTAGCGGTATTGGGAGCTGTTGTTTCAGAAGATAAACTTGTAGTAGTTAGTGTGTTTATCATATTGGTTGCATTTGATTCAGAACTGGTAGTATTATTTGTTGTAAATTTAAATTCTGATTCTGTTCCTGAATTTGTAGCAATATCTGATATGATTCCTGATTGCATGAATTCTGTGACAGTAGTTTCTGGAATGATTTCAAGATTTGCTTGCTGTTTCTTACAAGCAGTACAGAATAAAATCATACTAGCAAGCAGAGTAAATAATATTATTTTTTTCATAAATATATATCTCCTTTTTATGAATAACTAATATATAATTGTTTGGTATCTAATGCAATATCTGCATAAATAATTTCATAAGGACTATTGCTATCAGGATTCTCAATCAAAAAATGATACATGGGTACTTGGACTATGCCAACATATTGATTATCCTGATATAAAAACAAGTTTTGATATAAAAGGTTGATAGTACCAACAGTATAAATATATTCTTGACTAAGATAATCTGAAAGAATGGTACATGCTTCATTTGCTGTGCAATATGTACCAGAAAGCGTTTCTATTGTATCAGGTTCTTGTGTAAGAATTTCAGGTAATTCTATATAAGCAATAGAATCTGGAGTGAACATTAATAATTTAATTTCCTGTGGGCAAGTTTGCTGTTCTTTATTCAGAAAAGCAGATTTTTGGATATTACTAATATGAATATTTGTCTCAGGAACAGATAATTTTAATGTGACATAAAAGCCCTGCATATGCAAAATCATTGGCTATTTTCTGCATTTGTAGTAAATTTTTTCCTGACATAGATTTTGCTTCAAAAAAATATTTATGCACATTAGAGCCGTGACCTGAGCTTGGTATTGCAATTCCAAAGCCTTTAATACCAAGATTCTGAAAATTATTCCTGTCAAAATCAAGTGTAGGGTCTTTATAATACATTAATTTTTCTGTTTCTGGTTGCACATCTTGAATAGCTTGGCGTTCTTCTTCGTCAATCGCATTTTGTAATGCCTCTTGCATTTCTAATTGTAATGGTGATTCAGTCGGTTCTATTGTTTCAGTAATAGATGGAGCTGTACTAGAGGATAAATTTGTTGTGCTTGTGCTACTAGCCGTAGAATTTGCATTTGATTCAGAATTACTATTTGTTGTAGTAGTTGATTTTGTTTCTAATTTTAAAAAATTAGTATTAGTTGTCATTTCTGATTGTGTTACGATTGTTTCTGTAATGGCTGTAGTTTCTGAAATTGTTTCCAAATTTTCTTGATTTTTCTTGCAAGCTGTACATGATAATACTACACTAACAAGCAGAATAAATAACATTAATTTTTTGGTCATAAATCTGCACCGCCTTTTTAAAATTCTATTAACAATACAAATGACTTCAAGAAAACCTGACAGGAA
>CAMWUF010000298.1 GCA_947177375.1 uncultured Ruminococcus sp. | reverse complement strand
CATAATAACAGGACCTAATGTATTTGCATAAGCATTCGCCTTATAGCTATCTTGATATAATTGTTCATTAATTTCATCAAAATCAGCTTGTGCTTCAGATTCATGACAGAATACTTTAACAACTTTTTGTCCGTTCATCATTTCTTGAATATAGCCCTCTGCATCACCAAGAGATTTTTGTTGTTTCAAGAAATATTTTGCACTACCGCCACCCATGACTTTTGTGACTAATATCATGAAAATCACGCCAATGATAGTAATTAACGTCAGCCAAAAGCTATAATATAGCATAATACAAAATACAGCAATTACGATAGTTCCAGCTCTTAGAAGATTAGGCAAGCCCTGTGAAATTAACTGTCTTAAAGCGTCAATATCATTTGTATAATAACTCATAATATCGCCGTGTTTATGAGTATCAAAATAACGGATTGGCAAATTTTGCATACCTTTGAACATAGATTGACGCATTTTATTCAGCGTACCCTGTGTAATAATTGCCATAAACTGTGAATAAACAGTAATTGCCGTTGTAGAAATTAAATACAAAACAACTAAGAACAACATCATAGGAATAATTTCTTCACTGGCAGATTGCCAGCTTGCACCTGTTTCCAGAGAGTTTGTAATAATTTTAATCACTTTCTGAATATACATATCTGGAATCGAAGATGCAATCGAAGAAAATAAAATGCATATAATCGTAATTGGCAAAAGCTTTCGATAAAATTGAAACATCATTTTCATGAGACGTTTTAAAACATCTTTTTTAATTTTAGGTTTGCCCCCAGAATTATGATTGCCCATCGTCATCACCTCCGTTTGTCTGCTGTTCGTAAACTTCACGGTAAATATGACTTGATTTCAATAATTCCTCATGTGTGCCAATCGCACTAATAGAGCCGTTATCTAATACAATAATCATATCAGCATCTTGCACGGAAGAAATTCTTTGTGCAATAATAATTTTAGTCGTTTCGGGAATAAAATTTTTAAATCCTTGTCTGATAAATGCATCTGTTTTGGTATCAACGGCACTGGTAGAATCATCTAGAATCAAAATTTTCGGCTTTTTTAATAAAGCTCTTGCAATACATAGTCTTTGTTTCTGACCACCTGAAACATTTGTACCACCTTGTTCTATATAAGTATCATATTTATCAGGGAAAGTCTGTACAAATTCATCAGCTTGTGCTAATTGACAGGCTTCTATGATTTCTTCATCCGTTGCATTCGGATTGCCCCAACGCAAATTTTCTTTAATTGTTCCAGAAAATAATACATTTTTCTGTAATACCATAGCAACAGCATTTCTAAGTATATCAATATCATAATTTCTGACATCAACTCCGCCAATTTTTACAGAACCCTCTGTCACGTCATAAAGTCTGGGAATTAATTGTACAAGTGTTGATTTACTAGACCCTGTACCGCCAATAATTCCCACTGTCTGACCTGACGCAATATGCAGATTAATATTTGCCAAAGCATATTTTTTTGCCTGTGCAGAATATTTGAAATTCACATTTTCAAAATCTATATCGCCGTCTGTGACAATTTTTAAAGCTTGTTCTGGATTTTGCAAAGATGGTTCTTCTACTAATACTTCATAAATACGCTTTGCAGATTCTGCTGACATGGTAACCATTACATAAATAACAGATAAAAACATCAAAGCCATTAAAATCTGCACACCGTAAGTAATCATAGCAGAAATCTGTCCGATATCAACAGCATGATCAATAATTGCCATTTTAGAACCGACAAATAAAATAAATACCATGTCAAAATACAGGCAAATCTGCATTAAAGGTGTATTTAATGCGACAATTCTTTCTGCTTTTGTAAAATCTTTGCAAATATCATCTGCCGAAATGCCAAATTTTTTCTTTTCATGTTCTTCACGGGAAAAACCTTTGACAACACGCATTGCTCTGACATTTTCTTCAATGGATTCATTTAGTCTGTCATATTTTTTAAATACACTTCTGAATGCAGGCATTGCGTATTTGCTTACTAGAAATAAACCGATTACAAGCACTGGAATCACAATTACAAATGCCATTGCAAGTTTACCGCCCATAATAAATGCCATAACGACTGAAAAAACAAACATCAATGGACTTCGCAAGCCCATTCTGATTATCATCATGAATGCCATTTGCAAATTTGTAATATCAGTCGTCATTCTGGTTACAAGTGACGAAGAAGAAAATTTATCAATATTTTCAAATGCATATGTCTGTATTTTTTCAAACATATCATGACGTAAATTTTTTGATAATCCAGTAGAGGCTTTGGACGCTGTAAAACCAGCAGTTGCACCACACATCATAGAGATAATTGCTAAAATTGTCAAAATAATGCCAATTCGCAAAATATCATTCATTGGCGCACTTTCCTGAACATCTTTGACAAGTTTTGCCGTAATAAACGGTAATAATGCTTCAATTCCTGCTTCTGCCAGAATAAAAATTAATGTCAGAGCTGTTGGCAATTTATATTCTCGCAAGCAGGAAAGAATTTTTTTGAGCATAAGCATCATCCTTTCTTATTATAAAAATTAATAAAATTATCTGACAAACTGATTTCAAGTCCTACAATGTG
>CAMWUF010000297.1 GCA_947177375.1 uncultured Ruminococcus sp. | reverse complement strand
ATCTAATAGTGCAAATGCTTTAGATAATGATAATAGTAATATTCAAAATGCAATACGGTTGTTACAAGAAATTGAAGATGTCTATCCAGATATGCAAGAAATTTTGTCAAGATTGCAAGCTTGTCTGATTGAATTAAAAGATATTGCAGAAGATTTGCAAAATCAAGCGGAACATGTTTCGATTGATGAAACGAAAATATCACAGTTAAGACAAAGATATTCAGCTATTTCACAGGCAAAAAAGCAATTTTTTTGTGATTTTGATGAATTATTACATATTTATGATAATGCAGTTGCAGAAATTAATTGCCTAGAAGAAAATTCAGATAAAATTGCAGCGTTAGAATTAAAAAAAGCAGAATTGCTTGCTGATGTGACAGAAAAGGCAAAAGCTTTGTCAGATTATCGAGAAAAAACTGGTAAACTTTTTGCTCAGCGTGTTGCGGAAGAATTGAAATTTTTAGATATGCCGAATGTTATTTTAACGGTTCAGCAATTAAAAGGCAAATTGACCATTCAGGGCAGAGATTCTGTGATATTTTTAATTTCAGCCAATAAAGGCGAAACGCCTAAGCCTATTTCTAAAATTGCTTCTGGCGGTGAGCTGTCAAGAATTATGCTGGCTTTGAAATCTGTGATTGCTGACAGAGATAAAATCCCGACTTTAATTTTTGATGAAATTGACACGGGTGTTAGTGGCAAAGCCGCTCAAAAAATTGGCGTGAAACTACGTGAAATCAGTCGCAATCGACAGGTGCTTTGTGTCACACATTTGTCACAGATTGCAGTCATGGCGGATACGCATTACATGATTGAAAAACATGACGAACAAGATAGAACTGTCACACAAGTACATTTACTGGATTTTGACGGTCGTGTACAGGAAATTGCCAGAATTATGGGCGGTGAAAATCCTAGTAAGCTTATGCTTGAAAATGCACGTGAAGAATTAAAATTTTTTCAAGAATAGGAGTGTTATTATGCTAGAAATGCATGATTATGAAATTGTAGATATTCAAGGCGATTATGCACAGTTAAAACAATTAGATGCGGATAATCCAGAATTATTTCCAGTGGCAATTGCATTATTGCCGTTTGGCTGTGATGTGGGAACAAAATTGCATGGCATGATGGGCAGGTTTGAGGTATTAGAATCATGAATGTGAATACTGGCATGAGAAAAAAAGCATGGATTTTGCTAATTCTGGTAGTGATTGCAATGCTGATTCCTATGAAAAAGCAATATAATCATGGTGGTATGGTGAAATATACAGCAATTGCTTATCAAATAATAAAATTACATGATGACAATGCTTGTGACATGTTTCAGGGTTCTCATTGGTTTGGTAAAAAAATTGGCACGGAAATCAGAATTTTTGGTATGAAAGTTTATGATTCTGTTGAATTTGTGCCAAATAATATGGATGTTGTTCTGTCACCAGCAGAATAATAGATAAATTTTTATTTAAAATTAATTAAAAAAGGAGTATTGAAATTTATGACGGTTTTTGAAGAATTAGAACGTCGTGGACTGTTAGCACAGTTGACAGACAAAGAAGAAATTGAGGAGCTAATTAATACTGGCAATGCAACTTTTTATATTGGCTTCGACCCAACAGCAGATTCTTTACATGTAGGGCATTTCATGGCATTATGCTTAATGAAACGCTTGCAAATGGCTGGTAATAAGCCAATTGTTTTACTCGGAGGCGGAACTGGTATGATTGGCGACCCGTCTGGTAAATCTGATATGCGTAAGATGATGACAAAAGAAACAATTCAACATAATGTAGATTGTTTCTTGAAACAAATGAGTAAATTTATTGATTTCTCAGACGGTAAGGCAATTGCTGTGAATAATGCAGATTGGCTTTTGGATTTGAATTATGTAGAGCTGTTGCGTGAAGTAGGCCCTCACTTTACAGTAAACAGAATGCTTTCTCATGAATGCTATAAGCAAAGATGGGACAAAGGTCTGACTTTCTTTGAATTTAATTATATGATTATGCAAAGCTATGATTTTTATAGATTATATCAGGATTATGGCTGTAATATGCAATTCGGCGGTGATGACCAATGGGCAAATATGCTTGGTGGTACGGAATTAATCCGACGTAAACTTGGAAAAGATGCTTATGCTATGACAATTACATTGTTATTAAATTCAGAGGGTAAGAAAATGGGCAAAACTGAAAAAGGTGCAGTTTGGCTTGATGCGGAAAAAACAAGTCCTTATGAATTTTTCCAATATTGGCGAAATGTCGCTGATGCTGATGTAATTAAATGCTTAAAAATGCTGACTTTTGTGCCAGTAGAACAAATTGAAGAAATGGAAAAAAATCTTGAAGGTGCAGAATTTAATAAGGCAAAAGAATTACTTGCTTATGAATTAACAGCACTTGTGCATGGCAAAGAGGAAGCAAAAAAAGCTCTTGAAACATCAAAAGCTGTTTTTAGTGGTGCAGGTGTTTCTGAAAATATGCCAACGACTGAATTAGCAACAGACAAATTAATTGATAATGCGATTAATATTTTAGATTTGCTTGTGGAAACAAAACTCGTGCCAACGAAATCAGAAGGCAGAAGACTTGTGCAACAAGGCGGAATTAGTA
>CAMWUF010000296.1 GCA_947177375.1 uncultured Ruminococcus sp. | reverse complement strand
GCCTTTTGACTATCTAGTAAATTAGAAATATAATTGCTAATACAAGTTAATATAAATACTACAATCAAACAGAGTAAAGCACTAAAAAATCTGAAAATCTGCCGTTTTTGTAATTTTTTTTTCACAATTAATTTTCCTCCATGCGTACTTGTGTACCAGCTGTCAAAGGCTTTTCAGAATTCGTAATTACAAAATCGGAGCTTTTCATATCACCCTGTACGGCAGAATTCACTTCATCATGTGCAAGTACAGTGACATCACAACGGCTTGCATAATAGCGATTGCCCAAAGGCGTGCTTTTAGCTTTCATGATTAACACAAATTTCCCGTCATTATCTTCCATAATAGCACTTGTAGGAACAACACAGTCATAATTTTCACTGGAGCAAGCAATTGACAATGCAAGCGACTGACCAGAATCTACTTCACTGCCTGTAATATCAAAAATTAATAATTTATTATCACTTTTACCATTTTCTGTATCAGGTTTAATGGCTGTTAATTTTGCAGTTATATCACTATGATATTGATTCATAATTTCAGCAGTTATACCTACACGAATTTTTCTGGCTTGTTCAGCAGTCACAGAAAATTGTGCCGTATAACCAGAATTTGTTAAACTCAGACTTGCAAGTGTGTCACCTTCCATGACAGTATCACCTGCAACACAAGCAATATTACTTACAATACCATCATTTTTGCTGGTAATTACTTGTGTCCCAATATCTTGTTTTAATTTTTCTAATTCTGCTTTTTTTTGCTCAATTGCATTTTGTTGACTTTTTAATTCCAAATCATTTACTTTTTGGGATAAATCATCTTCTTGTTTTTTTTCAGCAAGCTGTAAAATCAAAGTCTGTAAATTGCGTTCCTGTTGAGAAACAGCTTCTTGTAAACTAGCAATATCCGAACCAGTGTTCTGGGATTCCTGCATTTCATAAGCCGTTATCACAGACTGTGCAGATTCCAGCTCTGCATTGACTGCATTTAAATCTGCTTGTATTAAGGCGTTTACACCAGAAGAAGCAGATTGATAAGCCTTTTGTGCTTGTTCCTGTTCTGCTGTTGCTTGTGTAACAGCATCTTTTGCATTCTGTAAATCTGTTTCCTGTAATTTAATAGATTCTAATACTTTTTTTGCATTTTCTACATCTTCGTTAGCATAACGCACGGCTTGTTCTGCATCTTCCATTGCACGCTGCATATCTGTCAGGGAATTCATAACAGGCATATTATTTTCTTCATCATCTTTGTCATTTGTAAAATTAGCAGACGGCATAGAATTTATGACACCAGATTCTTTGGCAGTTTCATAATCTGTTTTAGCTCTTTGATAAGCAATCTGTGCTTTTTCGGCTTCACGTTCTAAAGATAATATTACTTGTTCTTGTTCTCCTGAAGAAACAGGAATATTTTTAGATTCTAAATTTGCCTGTGCAGATTCCAATTTTTTTGTAGCAACTTGTAAATTATCCTGTGCTGTTTGCAATTCGGCTAAATACTGTGATGGAACACTGTCTAATTCACCAGAAGCAACGGCTGATAAATAATTATTCAATGCTTCTATTCTGGAAGAAATTTCTTTGATTTTTGAATTAGCTTGCTGATAAGCAGAATCAGAAATACTAGACGTTTGATTTTTTGCCTGATTTAATTTCTGAATTGCGGATTGCAAATCTGCTCTTGCATTTGTAATTTCCTGATTTTCTGCTGTATAATCTGGTACAGCCGTTAATAATGCTTTTTGATAAGCAAGTTCTGCTTCTTGTAACGCATTTTCTGCATTTTTTATTTCTTCTTGATTCTTAGATGCATCAAGAACAAATAATTTATCTCCAGCTTTGACTTCATCTCCGACTTTGACAGAAACAGAAGTCACAACACGTTTGGTGTCGGCTTTAATATCATAATTTTGATTTGCTGTCACAATGCCAGTGCCTCTGATTTTTTCTGTAATCACACCATAACTTGCATACTGTGCAGAAACAGTCGGCAGACTATAATTTAAAATACTACTTGAAAAAAATGTTAGTAATAATAATATAATCAAGAAAATAATTAAAATCGTTTTAATTTTTTCTCTTCGTTTTGCACTTTTTGTTTGTTCTTCCATAATAATATAAAACCTCCAGATAATAATTAGCCTTTTACACCGCCAGAATAAGTAATGCCTTCTACAAGATATTCTTCACCATATAGAAATAATAACAATGCTGGAATCATATAAACAACAGCAACTGCAAAAGCAAGTCCTACATCACCAGTATTAATTTGTGATAAAAACACAGATAACGGATATTTGTCTTCGTTATCCAGTAAAATTAGAGGCTGTTCCACCATGTTCCAGTAATCAATAAATACTAGTAATCCAACAGAGAGCATAGCACTTCTGCATAACGGCAAGCAGATATATAAAAAAATTTGAAATTCTCCTGCACCGTCAAGCCGTGCAGCTTCAAAATAAGCATTTGGGATTCTACGCATAATTTTTGTTAATAAATAGACACTGAACGGCGAAAAGATAGCAGGTAAAACAATTGCCCATCTTGTGCCGAAAATTCCTAGCAATTCAGAAACTAAACGATTTGGAACAAGTGTGACCTGATATGGCATTAACATGAGAATAATAT
>CAMWUF010000295.1 GCA_947177375.1 uncultured Ruminococcus sp. | reverse complement strand
CTTATGTTCTGTCATTCTTAACAAATTTTCCTGATTTTTTCATGCGGTTGCCCTGCTTAAAGCAAGCACCTAAGTGCATATGAAAAGATAGGATGATCGGAACGCAGCAACCTACGATACGCATTAGCGGTACAGACGAAGAAAAATAAGCTGTTTTAATCGTGGGTAAAGTAGTGGCACTACCGTTGATGTTTTCTGTAATGGAAAACGGAGGAACAGCCACGAGTCAATATTACAAAATTAGTGATAGGCATGAAATTCATAGCTTCGAGTATGATTTAGGAGTAATCCGAGAAAAACAATCCGAAAGGAGTGTTGCCTATGACAAAGCAAAAGAAACTGCGACATTTAGAATATTACAACTTGCAGGAAACTTTTGATAACTTGTATGCAAAAAGTAAGCAAGGTGGGC
Source organism: uncultured Ruminococcus sp. (assembly GCA_947177375.1). Lineage (GTDB taxonomy): Bacteria > Bacillota > Clostridia > Oscillospirales > Ruminococcaceae > UBA3855. The sequence goes on along the minus strand of CAMWUF010000295.1, from coordinate 2,218 downwards.
TTTTCACAAACCTCATGGAATTGATTTCGAGTGAGGAAAATATCAGACTTGCATACAGAAATATCAAGCGGAATGCAGGAAGTAACACAAGCGGAGTTGACGGAAAAACAATGAAAGACATTGAAAAGTTATCCGCTGAAAAATTAGTTGAGATGATACAAGAAAAATTCAGATTTTACAAACCAAAATCAGTAAGGCGAAAAGAAATTCCAAAGCCCAATGGCAAAATGCGACCGTTAGGAATACCAACAATAATTGACAGAATTGTACAGCAATGTATTCTACAGGTATTAGAACCGATTTGCGAAGCAAAATTCCACGAACGTAATAACGGTTTTCGTCCTAACAGGTCAGCAGAAAATGCACTTGCACAGTGTTACAGAATCCCACTTGAAAAAAATTAAAAAGTATGATAGAATAAAACCATGAGCAAAAGTAAGGATTTGAGAGAAGCAGCAGTAGCATATCGATTACAGAAACATACTCTAAGGGAAACAAGTGAAGTATTCGGGGTGAGCATGAGTGCAGTAAACAGCTGGGTGAAAAAATATCAGGAAACAGGTGACTTATCAAACAAGCCTCTGAACAGAGGATTCAAAAAGATAGACCCGGAAAAGCTGAAAGCATATGTAAAGGAACATCCGGATGATACACAGCAGGAAATGGCAAAAGCGTCCGGATGCTGTAATCAGGCAATCAGCAAAGCATTGAAACGCTGCGGAATCACACTAAAAAAAAGACGGTACGGTACAAAGAACAATCTCCGGAAAAAGTAGCAGAATATTTGGAAAAGAGGAAGGATATTCCAGAAGAAAAGATTGTTTATGCGGATGAATCCGGGATAGATGGATATCTGTACCGTGAATATGCCTATGCTCCCAGAGGCGAAAAAGTAGATGGAAAAATGATGGGAAGAAAATTTCAGAGTACCAATATTGTTGCTGCAAAACTGGGAAACAAAATACTTGCCCCGATGTAATACAATGGAACAACTGACGCACCACTGTTTGAACAATGGTTTGAACAGTGGCTTTTGCCATGCCTGCCTCAAGATACTGTCATTGTAATGGACAATGCTTCTTTTCATCGAAAAAATGAACTTTTTAAAATTGTAGAAAAATATCACAGAACAATTCTATTTCTTCCACCTTACTCTCCGGAACTGAATCCGATTGAAAATTTCTGGGCTATTTTAAAGCATTGGCTGAAAATGCATATTCACGATTTTTCTTCTCTTGATGATGCTATTTCTGCCGCTTTTCATGTTTTTTAGGAGATTATTTGCTTTTTTCTTTTGAAGTAGGATTACTATAATCATCAGCCAGCGCATCAGCAGCTTTGGAAGTCGGCAAGCCATTAAGTACTGAATTGTATAGCTTATCCATAACAGCAAGTCCCTTGTTACCTTGCTTGATTTCTTCCTCATTTTCAATGATTGTTTTATCTTCTACAATTTCATTCATTTTATTAACCTCATTTTTATTACTGTTTCCCTTAAACGCTTCTTTGTACTCTATTATATCACTTTTTACTACATTTTTCAAGCGATTATATTTTAGTTTGCAAAACCTCCAAAGAGGTCTCCAATATCATTTGCCCGAATCCCTGAATATTTTCACAGATAACGATTGCCATTTTACACTTCGTCAATATCCCTTATTTTACTATGTCACCGTGTTGAACACACCAACTTTTTCAGAAAAAAAGAATCCCGAAAACACGAAAATACCGTGTTTTCAAGACTTTTTGCAACCTTTGCAGGTATGCATTTTCGATTGGTGGAGGCGAGGAGAATCGAACTCCTGTCCGAAAGCTAATTCCCACAAATTTCTACGAGCGTAGTTTATCTACAAACATTCCCCGCACGCATTGCCGACAAACAGGCGATACATGAAAGTAGTCCAAATACATTCTTGTAGTCTGAACATACTACCAGAACGTTCACCACTTATCGATGCCCTGTAAAAGCCGTGGTACTCAGTTACAGAACAGATGCTGACTTAGGCAGCAACCTGTAAACTTCTATTGAAGCTTACAGAAATATTTCTTTTAGCGTTTATATTTAAAACGTGCCGTTATTTAAGAGTTTCAGCAAAACTCTGCTCGCTTATCATGGTGCAAAACCCCCGTCGAAACCAGTACGCCCCCATAAAAAACTTAATTAAAATCATATTAAGATTATAGCACAAAATATTGCAAAAGTCAAGCGAATTATTTT
>CAMWUF010000294.1 GCA_947177375.1 uncultured Ruminococcus sp. | reverse complement strand
GATTTGCTTTTTGCAGTAGTTGTTTTTGTAGTCGTTTGATAATTAGATTTGCTTTTTGCAGTAGTTGTTTTTGTAGTCGTTTGATAATTAGATTTGCTTTGTGTAGTAGTAGTGGTGGTAACCCATGATGCCTCTTGTATTGTCTTATCCCATGCCTCCTGCAAAGCCTTTTCAAACGCCTCAGCATCAATTTCAACATGACTAGTAGTAGTTTTATAATTTGTTTCCGCTGCATGTGCAGTGATTCCTACATGTAATAAAACACTCATAGTAGCAATGCAGAACATAGCCTGCATTGCATTTCGTAAATTAAATAATTTTTTCATAAAAATAATTTTCCTTCCTGATTAATTTCAAGATTCCAAAAATTGTGAAAAATCAATTTCACTGAAAGATTTATCAGTTTTTGCAAAAACTACCTGTCCATCACTGACAATATCAATATTACTTGCACAGATTCCATTTTCTGAACTTACTAAAATTCGCATTAAATTATTATTATGATGCATGCTTGTGCGAGGTTTTTGCCATGTACCATTTTCAAAAGAATAAATCGTATAAGGACTAGTAATCTGTTTCTCGCACATTAATTTTGCACAACCAGCCGCACCAGATTGTTCAAGTACAGCATCTAGTTCTGCTGTAAAGCGTACCATTTGCAAGCGATTAAAATTTGGCTCTCTATAAATAACCCAATAATTCCCAGCATATGCTTCTTCAACAATTAAATATTTTTTCATGAGTAGTAAATCATAGATATTTAATTCATTATCCATGGTATAATCAGCATTTTTCCAATTTGGAAGCTTGCTGTCAGACTTGCCATGTAGCCATTTTTGAACTGCTACAAAGTCTAGTGTATTAAATTCCCCGTCACCATTTGCATCACCCCATAAAGTAATATCTGGTGGATAAGTAAATATATGCTCTGTCCAGTCAGAATAAAATCTTTGTCCATCTTCTTCTCTGTCTACATAGGCACGCAAACGAAGATAATAGGTTCTGCCAGCAACTAAATTTGAAATTCTATCATAATTGCTTGCTAAACTACTACATGTATAGGAATAGGCAATGTCGTTAAAATCTGTTTTTGCTGCAATTTGAAGCTGATAGCCATTCGCATTTTCTACTTTGTTCCAGCGGAAATTCATTACTGAGTTATAGGGATATTCGTGCCTGAATCCTGTCGGAGTATCTACTGTAATAGGCGGAAGTGGTTCAGTAGGTTCTGGAGATTCTGTCGGTGTTGTTTCAGTAGGTTCTGGAATTTCTTCTTCTGGTAAGTAAGCATCATCTACATCAAAATTTAAGTAAATATCATCATTTTGATAAACAAAACATACACCTAATTTTTCTGCAACTTCTTGTTTACTCATGCCTGCATTCGTAAAATGAATAGAATCGTCTAAATCCATATCACCTGCTGTATCAACTGTAATTGATTTTTCAGCATTTGTATAAAAACAGTTTGCAACAGTGAATTTATAGGCTCTGCCAACAATGCCATTTTCTACTTCGCCCAAATTTAAACAGTTCTGCACAAACAATGTATGTGCAATTGCTTCACCTGTGTTACCCCATCCCAGAATACCACCACTATTGCCTTTATCTGCTAAAACTGAACCACGATTAATGCAATTATAAATACCTTGATTTTCAATTTTAGTTCCCATTGACCTCAGCAATAATGGGTTAATGACAAAGCCGAATGCCATTGTTACCATAGTAACAAATAAAAATTCAGCTCCTGTATCTTCACACATGCCAACAATACCACCTGCAACACAAGCCCCTGAACGAGCAGTAGCATAGCCATTCCGTTTGGCATAGACTTTGCCATTAAATTCGCATTGATTGAAAATACCCTGTTCACTACGTGCCGAAATACCACCAGCATGAGCGCTCCAGGAAGTTTCTTCTGGTGTTTCACTACAAACATAACCATCTTCAATAATTGTCCGAACAACACCACCACTAACAGATGCAAATAATCCTGCCATGCTATCGTGTTTGCAATATAAGCCTTTGATAGTGTGTCCATTGCCATTAAATAATCCTGCAAAAGTTACATGCCCAGAATCATATGGATTTACTCCAAAAGGACTTGTCGCTTGTGGTCTATCTGCATGATAGGCACCAATCGGAATCCAGAGATTGGCTGGAGGTTCTGTATCCCAATTTGTAAAATTTTGAGTATCATTAAGTACAATGTCATTCACAAGCGTAATTAGCTTTTCTTCCATATCGTTTCCGTTACGGACAAGTTGAGATAATCCTGCAAGCTGTTCTGCTGTGCTGATTTCAAAACTGTTTTTGGTATCATCATACCATGAAATGTCTGCCGTTCCGTCCCAAATTTCAGATTCTGCTGAAGCTGTCACAGATATATTTTTTATCATGTTCTCATGCTCTGGAAATAGATTCCCCAGAAATGTCATTCCCATTGTTGCCACACAAGCAACTGCGATTACTTTCAATTTCTTCATAAGCTTCCTCCTGTTAATTTAATTTCCCTGTAGTATACTTGACTATTATAGCATATTTTTCATATAATAGCAACTATTTCAATTATCAGTTCACGACAAATATAATACCATTCACGACAAATTTTTCTTATAATAATTATTTTATAG
>CAMWUF010000293.1 GCA_947177375.1 uncultured Ruminococcus sp. | reverse complement strand
ATAGTATACTGAATCAAATTGCACCGTTTGAAAATCAGGAATCTTGGGATAATTCTGGTTTATTAATTGGCAATGCAGAGGATTCTGTTTCTGGTATATTAATTACACTGGATATTACACAACGTGCCATTGAAAAAGCCTATCAAAATAACTGTAATTTAATTATTTCTCATCACCCTGTTATTTTTTCAGCTTTGAAAAAATTAGATTCTTACTCTATGCCGTATCAGTTAATCAAGCATAATATATCTGCAATTTGTTGTCATACAAATTTAGATATTGCGGGTTTAAATGATTTACTTGCAAACAAACTTTGTTCTGTGCTAGATGCAGAATCTGAAATTTCGCCACTTATGCCAAACGGTTTGGGCAGAATTATTCAATTAAAATCTTTTCTAAAAATTGATAACAAAATTGATAACATTGCCAAACAGGTCAAACAAGCTCTTGGCTGTGAAGTCGTGCGCTATTCTGCCAATGGTAGAAATTTCATTCACAAAATTGGCATTTGTTCTGGTTCGGGTGCGTCTTTGCTAGAAGATATTGTTGGAACTTGCGATTGCTTGCTAACAGGCGATGTGAAACATGACAGATGGTATAAAGCCGAAGAACTAGATTTAGCTTTAATTGACTGTGGGCATTATCATACGGAAATTATTATGGTTGACTATCTTGCCGAACAGCTTCGGAAATATTGTTCTGTTTTACCTATTATTGAACATATAGAGGAGAATCCTGTCAATTATGTCTGAATTAATTTGGTCTTGCCCCGTGTGTGGTGAGAATTTAGTAAATACTGAAAAATTATTAAAATGTTCTAACAATCATTGCTTTGATAAAGCCAAAAGCGGTTATGTAAATTTATTGCTTGTTCAAAAAAAACATGCAAAATTAACTGGTGATAATCCTGCCATGGTTCGGGCAAGACGTGATTTTTTATCTAAAAATTATTATCAGAATTTGCAGGAAATATTATTTAAAACTGTTAAAAAATATCTGCCTCAAAATAGCATTATTTTAGATGCTGGCTGTGGAGAGGGCTATTATACTAGTAAAATTGCTAAATTAGCAAAAACTTGCTATGGCATAGATATTTCTAAAATTGCAATAGATTACGCTTCCCGTAGTGATAAATTTACTCATTATGCTGTTGGTAGTTTATTTCATTTGCCAATTCAAGATAATTCCTGTGATATGTTACTTAATATTTTTGCACCTTATTGTGGCAATGAATTTTTGCGGGTATTAAAACCAAATGCTTATTTTATCATGGTAATTCCCTCTGCAAAACATTTATGGGAGCTGAAACAAGCCATTTATGACAAGCCTTATGAAAATCAAGTCAAAGATTATCAGCTTGAAAATTTTCATTTCTGTGAAAAAATAATTGCAGAAAACAGAATTTTTTTAGATCATGCACAGGATATTCAGAATTTATTTCAAATGACGCCTTATGCTTACAGAACAGGTGCAATAGAACGTGAACGTTTACAAAATTTAAATCGCTTAGAAATTCAAACAGCATTTGAAATTTTAGTTTATAGAAAAGAGGGGTAATTTTTATGGCATTTGATGGTGCATTTCTCTATGCTGTCAAGCAAGAAATAAATTCTCTCATTGGTGCAAGAGTGGATAAAATTCATCAACCGTCAAGAGATGAAATTATGATATATTTGCGTGGGTATCATACTGCAAAGTTATTAATTAATATTTCTGGTGATAGTGCCAGAATTCATCTTACAGAAATTACAATTGAAAATCCTGCAAAACCGCCTATGTTTTGCATGCTGTTACGTAAGCATTTAGGCGGTGGCAAATTAGTAGCTATTCGACAAGATGGCTTAGAACGCATTTTATTTTTAGATTTTGACTGTATGAATGAATTAGGCGACAATGTGCAATTAACGCTTGCCTGCGAAGTAATGGGCAGATATTCTAATTGCATTTTAATTAACCAAGATGGCAAAGTAATTGACAGCTTGAAACGTAATGCTGATATTACTAGAGAACGAGTGCTTTTGCCAGCGTTTCCTTATGAAATGCCTCACAGAGCAAATAAAATTAATTTTTTAACTACAGATGATACTGTAATTCTAAATGCTTTGCTACTAGCACCCGACCAGCCACTTGAAAAAGCGATTGTTTCGCTATTTGAGGGTATTTCGCCTTTGCTTGCGAGAGAATGGGCATATTATACTTGTAAATCTGGTGTGCGGAGTCATGAACTAACAGAAAATCAAGAAACTAGATTATTATATTGCATTCACAAAACGGCTAGTATTTTAAAAAATAATGCTTATCAGTTTCATATCTTGCAGACACCAGACGGCAATTTAAAAGATTATTTATTTTTCAGACCAGAACAATATGGAAATCTCATGCTTGTCAAGCCTATGCAATCTGCTTGTGCAACACTGGACGCATTTTATTCACAGCGTGATTTAAAAGCCAGAATGAAACAACGTGCCAATGATTTATTTAAGCTTATCATGAACCGTATGGAGCGTATTACAAGAAAATTATCCAGTCAACAAGCTGAATTAGAACAAACTTCTAAAATGGAATTAAATAAATTATATGGTGATTTATTATCTGCTAATTTATATCGCATGAAAAAAGGTGATAATTTTATTA
>CAMWUF010000292.1 GCA_947177375.1 uncultured Ruminococcus sp. | reverse complement strand
AAGACGGCATACGATCTCCTGAGATGTCTCGTGGGCTCGGAGATGTGTATAAGATACATATCTAATATATCACTCATATGATAATGACTGATAAGCTTAGAATAATCCTGTGTAGAACCATATTCCAAAACTTGATTTTTCGTAAATTCTGTGGAAAAAAAATCTTGTAATTGAAAAAGGCAAATATGATTTTGCTTGACATAAGGATAACGTCCTGTAATTTTATAAGCAAAACTAACAACACCGTCCCACATGGTATTACCAGGTTTTACAAAAATATAACCTGTTTCAGAAAGATTATCATAAGTAATATATTTAAAATCATAATAATCTTGGATTAATTTCTGAATGGTCAGATTACTATGCAAACCAGAAGATAATTCATTCTGTGTCAACAAAGAAGTAAAACTTTTAGAATGAATTTTTAAAAATCTGGTACTATTTTTATGATATACTTGAATATTGTCTACCAGACCCAAAAAAATACAGGTGCTATCTAAAAAAATGCCGATTCTGCTAATAGTTTCTGTCAATTCATTGTTGGCAATAAAAGTAGCTGTGATTTCGTCATAGGGTGTATATGCCTCACGTTCCAAACGAAAAGCAATGCATTTTGCATACTGAAAGCAATCATCATTATCATGATTATAAAATAAACAAGCAGATAAATTCTGTTTCATGTGAGAATTTCCTCCTGTTCGGACTGGTCGGGCTGGTCTTGCACAAGAACAGGCTTTTTATTTGTATAAAATATTAAAGAAATTTCTGGTGTTTCCTGATTTTCAAGAAGCGTATATCCACAAAGCATAGCATCATCAAATAATAAATCCCGAATTGCAACATTCTGAGAAACAAGCATTGCCTGTGAAAGTGCATAAATTACTTGTTCAGGCGTTTTATCAGGAGCAATTTTGCCTTTTAATTTTATTCTAATTCCCATTTCCCAACAGGCAGTTAATAAATTACTGCCATCTGCTGTGCCTGATTCTTTTAAAGAACTACTTTGTGAAATCTGATAACCAGATAAATAAATTACCAAATCACCAATTTGCACAGGAAATTTTTTTAAATTCTGAATGAAAAAACTCATAATTTCACCTCTGGAATATAGATACCATGCAGAGAAAATACAGCATGATAAACTAATTTTTGAATTTTCAAATCTATTTCAGGCGAATTGGCTTGCATTTGATAACATAAACAGCCTGCTTCCTGCATTTTAGGAAAAATATCAGCATAAAAAAATTCTAATATTTTATCACTAGGCGTTGTCATAGGCATTAACACAGAAATTTTAACATCAGCAGTAAATTCTGAAATAGTTTTATTATCATCAGGAAAAACAGAATTTAATTTTATTTTTTCTGGTGAAATAATTATAAATTTATGATTAGATTTTCTTGCAACAGGAATGGCATCAAAACAGGTATAAATTTCAAAATCTGAATTATCTGATTTTAAAATATGAATTAAATGATTTAGAATTTCATTCATGATAATTCATCCTTTAATAGAGATTAAAAACGCATTTGTTTCTAGTAATAAATCACGGCATAAATTTCTATAAGAATTCACAAGCTGTTCTGCAAAGCGTATCTGATGTTCAGCATTAGATTCCCTTGCAATCGTTCCTGCATAAGTTGCAAGTGCTTTTTCTCTTGCACCGTAAATTTGCGTATATCGCAAATTGGCAATAGAAGCGACAAGATAACAAAGCCGTATATCAGTTTCTTCTGCATTTTCACACAGAATAGACTTTACTTCATGCGAAGCAGAAGTCAGCAAAGGCGAATAGGTATCTATATCATGTTCGCCTGAAAAAAGAACAAACAAAGAAGCTATCATTTGCATATCCATAAATTAAATCCTCACTTTTATTTTTATATTTTATCTTTGTTGAAAATCAGCAAGCTGTACATATGCCTGTGACATATCCTGTTTTTGTTCTTCCAGAAGCATTTGCTTAAAATGCAATAATTCCTGTAAATCCATTTTATCAGTTGCTGTACGAAGTGCTTTAGAAATCGTACCGTTAGATTGCTTACCACAAAGTTGAAATACTTCTGTACGCATTTGTAATTCTAATTCAGACAGGAGCTGATTTAATTCAGGGCTTGCCTGTGGCATAGATTCATGCTGAAAATGTTTTGTTACACCTGCATTAGGCTGTGCAGGAACGGCAACAAAACTCCATTCATAAGCGTCTTGAATATTATCCAGAATAATATAGCAATATTTTTCACCATAATTTTTGCCTACAATATGATTGCAAGTACTTTCATGTCTGTCAGCTCCACAGATAGAACAGATTTGCCGTTCTGCACAACAGGAGACACTGACTTCTTTTTTAATACCAGCGTCAATCTCACGGATAAAATCCGCATTAGAATCTGTGCGAATCATATAAGCATGTGCTTTTAAAGAAATTAATGGTCTGCCATCTTTTGTGAATTTATCAGGTGATGTGACAAGCTCTGTATCATAAATTCTGGCAGTTTGATTATTAGATTTTAAATTATGGTCAAAAATACCTGTTTTGCCAATAAATAATTCCTGCATTTGTTCTAAAGCCTTATCAGAAAAGCATTCTAAATCACGGTCAATATTATTATCGCATAAAATCACATCAAATAAATATACTTCATCTTCTTGC
>CAMWUF010000291.1 GCA_947177375.1 uncultured Ruminococcus sp. | reverse complement strand
ATATTCAAAAACGCAACTCTAGAATTTTTGATGTTTTATGGTAAAAAATGCACATTTCCCTTATCTATAATAAGGGAAATGTTCAAAAATTACCATTTTACAGAATTACGTTACTCAATTAAAGCCTGGTCAACTGGAAATCGTGCAAATACTTTTACAGTACAATCAAATCTCAGTAATCTTGCTCTGCCTACTGCTTGTTCTAGTAGTGATTCCAGCATCCAGAGTTGAATTGTTCTTAATTTTTCATTATCAAAAGAGTTAATCTGAAAATCGTAACCGTTATATCCTACTCGCATTATACGCATATGATATTGATCGACATTTACTCCAGCAGCCATACCATACAACTTGTAAACTAATTCATCCACATTAGGTAGACCAACTACTGATATATTTTTACCCTTAAGACAGTTAAGACCTTCTATCGCACCATAATGATATTTTGTATGAAACAAGTCCTCAAAAGCCTTGAATGTAATCACTACATCGTCACCGATTTGACTTTTCAGATACTCCATTATTCCATTCTGTTCATGCAAAGCATGACGGCTGCATGTATACTTGGGATAAAGTCTTAATTTTCCAATATATTCAGCCATTTTACAAGGATAGTAATATACATCATAATGTGTAAGCATACTGTAAATTTCAACATTAGCAGTAGCCGACATTACAATCACTTTTTCACTAGGCAGCCATTTCCTCTTTAAAAAAGTTGTAATTCTGCCGTCATTATAAATATAACAGGATTCTGCTAAATCAATCATATTTCCATCCAAATTATTCAATAATTCAATTACTTCATCCGTCAATTCAATTTCTTCATTTTCTCTGTAATCGTATCTCTGATAACCGACATTTGCGATAATTGATTCTAGCTTTTTTACAACCTGATTTGACAGCACATCACTCTCTATCATATATGAGATATCTGCATTATCTATAGAATTTGTTGTAATCATTGTGCGCATAATATCCTCATCAATTATGACTTCTCTGCCATCTAATAATTTACTATTTTTAGTTTGAAGTAGTAATCTGTCGTGAGTTGTTATCATATGCCCTTCAAAATTCTTGATTGTTTCAAGACTCTCAAGATATGCACGCCAAGCCTTATAATCAGGATGTACTGTTGGTATTTTATCAAATATCTTACTTATCATATCAAGTGCATATCTACCTGCTCCAATTGCATAAATATGATTGATTTTTTCTTGTATTTCTGACGTGAACTCTGGTAGTTCAGGCGTATAGACAATATTATTGATACCCTTAGAAATTGCCTTATTGTATACTTCCATTTTCAGTTTATGCGTTGGAACTGCTATCAGAAATTTTCTGTTTTTATCATGGAGCAGGTAATCAAGATAAAGATTAGTCTTTCCCATTCCAGTCTGTGCCTTGATGATATGTATCCCCTGTTTTTCTGAATTCACAGCTTGCAGAAACTTATTTTTCAAATCAATTTCAGCTTCTTCAATAGTTACATACTCTTTTTTCACAGTCTGTAAAATAGTTGATTTACCAGGTTTTACAGTCAGAATCATATTTTTACCATGTAAGCATTCCTTTTCATAAGGACAATTACAGCATCCTTTTGGCTGATAATTCATCCCAATCAGAATATTAACTATCGCTGCCCAGTTACGTTTATGATACGCTTCATAATCCGCATTATCTGATGATTCTAATATACTTAAAAATTTATTTTTTCCCTTTTCTATATTGATAAGATTTGTTGCAAGATGAAATAACTGTGGATAGTAATAATACACATTACCATCAACAAAATTCCTGTACAGACGGCATTTATTGTACAATATATTCCAATCAAAATTTCTTGTAACAACTCTTCTGCCTTTGTTCCTAACGGTACTACTCTGAGTGGACTGGTTCACTTCCGCATAAACAAATTTCCCATCATTAATAACAGGTAAAATTTTATCATACTTTACACCAAGATTCTGATAAAATTTCCTTATCTCTCTCGTATAATGATTTTCACCATACCTGTCATTCATATATGTCACAAAAGCAATTAGCATATCCTGACCTGATATTTCAATCGGTTCATCCGCAATTTCAAGCAGTCCTTTACCACCAAAGAACATACGGGAACTATCCTTACAGGCTTCGTCACATTTCTCAAAAATCTTCATAAACATTGCTGTTACTGCTTCACTTGTAAACGAATCAGTTATCACATTGGTCAAAGCAAATACAACTCTGAACTTTTCAAGCTCTTCTGTACAAGAAAAAGTTTTATATGCAAACAGTATCGGTAATCTGTAATGTTCAGCAAAGTCTTTGATTTCAGAAAAAGTAACACCATTATCAAAATCAAGTCCTATCAGCTGTTGCCCGATATAGTTTTCCTTTCTACGTTTACCGTTATAAACAGCAGGACTGAATGTACAGCCATGTTTCCCTACTTCATAAGCAAGCTCCTTGAAATCTATACTTTTTGTATATAGTCTATTACTGATTTTCCCTATCTCAACTCCCGTCGGCTTAGAATTATATCGCTTCTTATTGAGCGAAACTTCATATTTCTTCATAGATAAACAGCTCCTAACAAGTTAATTTTTATTACCTTGTTATACAATTGTTTATCTTTTAACATCTCATAACATATATGTAAAGCAAGTTTT
>CAMWUF010000290.1 GCA_947177375.1 uncultured Ruminococcus sp. | reverse complement strand
GTTTTATTAGATTCTAATGATTCTGGAATATATTCTCTCAATTTATTTACAATTATTTTCCTAATAAAGCTGTTTTTTGCTTTTGGATATTTTAAATTCGGTAAGGAATCAATGCATACTTGATGTATCTTTTTTACAAAAGAATTAAGAGAATGTTCTGTACTAATAATTGCTTTTAATTTATCGATAGCATTATTTAAACTAATTTTGCCGATAGAAATAGCTTTATTTAAATGCTGAATCATTTCTTCAACAAATTGCTTATCTTCTAATCCGATTCCAACAGTATTCTTTTTTAAAATAACAGCTATTTCTGAATCGGCAACAGATGCCCCCACGTTAATCCCATCATTATTAGATTGTGGTGTAAATTTGTCAATCTGTCGACTGACAGACTCAGACTTATTTACTTCATTAGTATTTGATTTATTAGTATTTGATAGTGTGCCAAAACGGTCGCACCGTGACGGTTCTTCCGTTTTTGGCACACGGATAGAATCTCTATTTACAGGGGTTTCTGAAATTTCCTGATTTTGTTGTGGATTCAGGTGCGGATTAACTTCTGGTACCTCATAGAACATGTAAATGTTGTTCTCAAAATAACCTGTTTTTTCGTTTCTTGGTTGCTCTACATAAGCATAACCGCTTTGAACCAAATTCGCAATTGCTTTTCTAATGGCTTTTCTTCCTCTGGCTAGCATGGTTGCCATACCTGAAATAGTGAAATTCCAACTATCAGGCAATGCCAATACAGCTGTTAGTAGTCTACTTGCTAACTCAGAAATGCTAGAATCAAAAACATGTTTATTGTTTATACATGTGTAATTTCTATCTTTAGAAATTTTAAAAATTTTTGCATTTTCCAAAAAAATTCACTCCTTAGTCTTGATTTTTTTCGAAAAATATGCTACACTTATAAATGAATTTTTATATATTTATTGTTTTTTTAAGTGTAGCATATTTTTTCAGTTTCCGTTCAGTGTCGTCCCACTGGACGGATTTTTTTTGCTTATTTCTTCTTGATGCGTGTCGTCATGGTTATCATACGGCGTTTTTCTTCGTTTCATCATCATCAAGTTCGCTTGCCCGTTGTATAGCTTTGCGTCTGTCCATTTCCGCACCAATTGTGGTCGTATAAGTAATATACTCATTATCATCTTTTGTTTCTTGTTGTTGTTTTAATGCTTCTTGCATTTTTTCTCTTACTTTAGCACGAAGTTCTGGGTCAAGCATAAAATATTTTTTTAGAAAATCTTCTTCTGTTTCTGCTTTTGATAGTTGTGCAATCGGATCTGGTTTAAGTGAATCTGCTTCTCTGCCAAGCAAATAATCTGTACTGACACCATAAAAGTTAGCAAGTTTTTGAATTGCTGTTATGCTAATTTCACGTTCACCATATTCGTATTTCTGATAAGTGTTGTATGGAATTCCAGAACTTTCGGCACAAAATTTCATTGATATTTTTCGCTCCACACGCATTTTTCTAAGTCTTTCAGGAATAGTCATAGTATCACCTTCTTTCTTATCTTTATATTATAGCACGATTGGGCGAATATGTCAATAGAAATTTTTATTTAAAATTCTCACCTTTCATTGTAACACGATTGGGCGAATATGTCAATAGAAATTTTTATGCAAAATAAAAAATGTGCGTTTTTAACAATTAAGTTGATATACATTTGTATGATGTAACATATTGACATTTCGTCTAATTGGGCGTATAATAAAAAAAGAGATGTACAAAAGTACTAATGCGTTGAAAGGAAGATGAATTTAGTGATTAAAAAAGAGATGGTTAAATTTATTCCTGATATATCAGTGAAAGTAGAATCTTTGGATAACGATATAGTAAAAAATGAAGAAAAAACACAGATTTTACATATGTATCGTAAATTAAACATCATGAACAAAGTTAGTATTACTTCCAGAATAGAGGGAATGCTTGAAGCACAAATGATGAAGAAATAAAAAACAGCTCCGAGTTAATGGAGCTGTAACCTAAACCTAATATGGAATAGTGGAAGTGGCGTAAACAAAAGACAGCTCCAAAAAAATAACTGGAGCTGAAAGGCAGGTGAAGAAATGGAAGAAGAAAAAGAAGAAACTAGAATTGTTATTGTTCACAAGCTAGAGAGTGATAACATCAGTGTGTGTATAAACAATCCACACATCGACAAGAAAGATTTGCTTTTGATGACGTCTGCATGTATCGCTTACTTTATTAAAAATATGATATTAGACGGTATGTCATTTCTGGAAGCAGTAGCAATTGCTCAAAAGGCTGTTACAATCGCTACCGATGAAATAGCTGATGAGTTGATTGATGAACCAAACAAAAACAGCTCCGGTTCGTTTCCAGAGCTGTAGTGGCAGTAAACAAAACAACTGCTGAAGTGTTTCAGCAGTTGCCTGTGCCGCGTTATTCGGTAGATTTGATAAGTTTTGGAGTTTCCAAATCGTTTTTCAATACTGCATAGATGCCCTTATAGAGTTCAGTGTAGAAATCAGCCACTTTCTTCCCATGTTCGCCAATCGTTTCAACACGACTTGTGGGCATCTTTGCTACAGTAATTTCTTTAGCGTATTCAGATGCCAGTTTTGCAATTTCGACATTGTTCATTAAACTCTCCTCCCTTCCACTATACCAATACATTTT
>CAMWUF010000289.1 GCA_947177375.1 uncultured Ruminococcus sp. | reverse complement strand
GCATATTATTCCTTAAAATTTGATATATCACACTGGATGTACTTGTTTTTCTGAATCGCCATGCTTACTGTCAAGACCAAATTTCATATCACGGCGTTTTTCAAAAAATTTCACAGCAACTTGTCCAAACTGTGCATAGCTTAATACATCTTCTTCACTTTCCGCCCATTCTGCACATTCTTTGCGAAGTTTTTCAAGTTCTGGTTCTAATAAATCAGCTGGACGGCAGTCAATCGGCTTTGCATTGCCAATAATTTTTTTTCTGAATTCTGGGTCAATTGGCACAGGAGTTTGTCCATATTCACCACGAACGACACCTTTAAATTCTTTTGTCACAGTTTTATAACGTTCACCCATGAGAACATTAAATACAGCCTGTGTGCCGACAATCTGAGAAGACGGCGTTACCAAAGGTGGGAATCCTGCGTCTTTACGAACTCTTGGCACTTCTAATAATACTTCATTCAGCAAATCTTCTTTGCCAGCTTGTTTCAGCTGTGACAGCAAATTAGACAGCATACCACCTGGAACTTGATAAATCAAAGCCCCTGCATCAGTTGCAAGCATTTTCTGGTCAATTAAGCCTTCGTCAATATATTTTTTACGCAAGCCCATGAAATACTCACGGATTTCAGTCAGAAGCATTAAATCAATGCCAGTATCATATTCTGTACCTTGTAATGCAGCAACCATAGATTCTGTTGGTGCATGAGAAGTACCCAACGCTAAAGGCGACATTGCCGTATCAATAATATCAGCACCAGCTTCAATGCCCTTTAACAAACACATAGACGCAAGCCCTGACGTATAATGCGTATGCAAATCAATTGGCAAATCTACATTTGCTTTTAATGCTTTTACTAATTCTTCGCATTTATAAGGTGTGAGCAAAGCCGCCATATCTTTAATACAAATCGAATCTGCTCCAGCTTTTGCAATTTTTTTCGCATACTCTACATAATATTCTGTCGTAAACACTTCACCCGTTGTATAAGAAATAGCAACCTGTACTTCTGGTTTTTTGCCATTACGGGAGGCTTTTTTTGCAGAATTAATTGCCGTCTGTAAATTTCTAATGTCATTTAATGCGTCAAAAATTCTAATCACATCAATGCCATTTTCGACAGATTTTTTTACAAATTCTTCTAATACATCATCTGCATAATGCCGATAGCCAAGCATATTCTGCCCTCTGAATAACATTTGCAATCTGGTATCAGGCATTTCACGGCGTAGTGTTCTTAATCTTTCCCAAGGGTCTTCATTCAGAAATCTTAAACAAGAATCAAACGTTGCACCGCCCCAACATTCTACAGAATTAAATCCAACTTCATTCATTTTAGATAAAATCGGAAGCATATCTTCCATTTTCATACGTGTTGCAAGCAAAGACTGATGTGCATCACGCAGGACGGTTTCCGTTACTCTTACTTTTTTAGCCATAAATCTTCATGTCCTTTCATCAACCTACAGTTGCCAAAGTATCACCACTTTGTACAGTATCGCCTTTCTTAACAATAATGCTGGTTACAGTACCATCACAAGGAGCAACAATATCATTTTCCATTTTCATTGCTTCCAAGACCATAATCACATCGCCCTTAGAAACACTTGCACCATTGGAAACTTTCACATCAAGAATTGTACCAGGCATTGGTGCAGTTACTTTTTCACCAGTGCCGACTGCTGGAGCAGGAGCTGCTGCTGGAGCAGGAGCAGGGGCAGGTGTTGGAGCTGCTACAGGAGCAGTTGCAACAGGAGCTGCTGCATTTGCATCTAATTCTTCCACTGCAACATCATAAGTCTTGCCATTTACAGTTACATTAAATCTTTTCATAATTTTACCACCATTCTATGTATTTATCATTATTTTTTAATATTAATCATTAATATTAAAACGGGAAATTATTATGCTTTTTCGGCAGATTCGTCACACGTTTGCCCTCCAGCATAGACAGAGATTTGCTGATTACATTTCTTAAATCACTTGCTGTGATAATTTCATCAATACAGCCAAGTTCAGCAGCAGACATTGCAGAAGCAATTGTATTTGTATACTCTTTTGCAAGTTCCTGACGTTTTGCAGTCAAATTATGACAGCCTTTTAATTTATCATGCCACAGGAATTCAACAGCCGATTCTGGCATTAATGGTGCGATATAAGCATTTTCCAATGCATAAGCAAAATCTGCATTGCAACCTTTTCCAGCAAGTGCGATAAATACAGCTCCGACAGCTTTTCCAGTTACAACAGAAATTTTAGGCGTTGTTGCCTCTGCATAACTTCCTGCAAGTCTTGTTAATGCTCTCACAGAACCCGCTTGTTCTGAAGCAATATTTCCCTCAAATCCCAGTGTATCTACAAGTGTAATCACTGGAATTGAAAACGCATCACATGTACGAATAAATCTGGCAATTTTTGCACAATCAGATTCTGTTAATTTAGAATCTGTTTTGCTAGTGCCAACAATAGCAACAGTACTGCCTGTCACAGTTGCCAATGCTGTATAAGCTGAACCTGCATAATTTTCATAAACTTCAATTATACTATTACCATCTGCAATACTTGCTACATAACCAGCTAAATCATTACCAGAAGCTAATTCAGGGGCTTCATATTCCATACAAGGTGTACAAGCCATATTATTTACAGGTAATATA
>CAMWUF010000288.1 GCA_947177375.1 uncultured Ruminococcus sp. | reverse complement strand
ATTAAATATTAAAAAATTTAATTTTATATTGCAGTTGAAAATTATTGTAATAAATTACAAAAAGTGCTTGACAAACTGTCAGAAATGTGATAAGATGATGATAGTACACGCCAAAAAGCAAATTTATCAATTTAAGGAGGCATTTTATGGAAAAAATTATTGGTGGTGTAAAACGTGATTGTTATCCTCTAACGCCAGCACAAATGGTACACATGTATACGCTTGGACTTAGTCCAACAGCTGAAATTGTTAATATTGGCACAGGACAATTTCTGCAAACAAAACTGAATGTATCTGTTCTGCGTGAGGCACTCAACAGAGCTGTTGAACGTTGTGAAACAATGCGTTTGCGTATCTGGCAAGACCCTGAAACAGGTGAGTTATGGCAATATATCATGCCTTATGAAAATCGCTATTTTGAATATTATGATTTTTCAGAATTAGAAGAAGAAAAGGCTCATGCTGTTTTGCAAAAATGGACTTCTCAACCGTTTGATACATTCCGTGGTGAGTTATCCAGAATTGTAATTGTTTCTATGCCGAATGGCTATAATGGCTATTATTTTAATGTCCATCATACTTGTATGGATTCTTGTTCTGTGATTACGTTCACAAGAGATGTGATGGCTTTATATTGCAATCTCATGTATAATACGCCTTATCCAAGCCCGATGACTTCTTATATTGACTCTGTCAAGAAAGATTTGGCATATGAAGGCAGTAAAAAGCAACAACGTGACATGGCTTATTGGCATGAAAAATTAGCACAGCCTGAACCAATTTATACGGATTTTACAGGATTAGGCAGATTACTGGAATTAAGACGTGAAAATAATAATCCAGAACAACGTTGGGGCAAGTTATCTACACCAGACGGTGCAGGTAATACAATTACGTATGATTTAGATGCAGAATCTACGAATAAATTAATTGCCTTTTCTGAAAAATATGATATTCCAGTTGGTGTCATCATTTTACATGCAATCAGAACTGTATTATCTAAATTTAATAACAATGAAACAGATATTACAATCAGAAATTTTATCAGCAGACGTTCTACTGTTCTGCATAAAAAATGCGGTGGTGTGAGAATGCATTGCTTGCCATTAAGAACAATTATAGATAATTCTGCAACTGTTTTAGAATCTATGCAAATTATCAAAAAAGAACAGCAAGAACAATTTTTGCATGCAGATTATTCTACTATGCGTTATTATTATGAAGAAAAAGAAAGATATCACTATGGTGATGACGGAACTTATCACAGCATCAGCTTTACTTATCAAAATGCAAGTATCAAAGGTTTAGTGCCACTTTTGAAAGATATTCCGTTCAAAAGCCGTTGGTATACAAGCGGTAAACAACCACAGCCTATGTATATTACTGCAATGCATCGTCCGAATGATGCTGGTTTGACGTTCTATTTTGGTTATCAGACAGCTGTTGCAACGCCAGAAGAAATTGAATTTTTGTATTATTTTGCTGGAAGAGTTTTATTCAGAAGCATTGAAAATCCAGACAAAACAATTCAGGAAATTATAGACATGACTTGATTTTTAAATTTTAGGAGGTAAATTTTTATGTTTGAAAAATTAAAACCATTTGTTTGCCAATATGTTGAAATCGAAGAATCAGAAATCAAACCTTCTTCCAGATTTGCGGATGACTTGGGATTTAATTCTTATGATTTTATTTCCATGCTTGGTGATGCCGAAGATGAATTTGAGATTGAAATTGATGAATCTGTTGCAGGTTCTCTGAAAACTTTGGGAGAACTGGCAGAATATTTTGAGGAGCTTTCTAAATGAAAACAGTTACAACACTAAAAGAGTTAGTTTATTATGCTGACGAAGTTTATCAGAATCAGCCGTTTATTCGTGAGCTTGTTCACAAGAAAATTCAGGAAAAGAGTTTTCATGAATTTAAACAAAATTGTGATAGCCTTGCTTGTTGGATTCAAAAGCAATTTCCAGATACAAGAACACATCTGGCATTAATTGGTTCTACGGGCTATGAATATTTAGTTGCTTGGTTAGGCATTCAATGTGGCAATCATGTTTCTGTGCCTTTAGATGTAGGCAACAGTGCAGAACGCATTGCAGACGAAATTAACCGTTCAGATAGTGAAGTTGTTTTCTTAGATGACAGACATGTTGCAGATTTAGAAATTTTTAAAAATCTTTGTCCAAAAGTAAAATTCTATATTCATTTGCATCATACACAGGAAAATATGCTATATCTGGGAGATTTAATTGCAGAATATGCAGGACAGCTCCCTGTTGGCAATCCACAAGCACAAGATTTAGCAGCGATTTTATTTACTTCTGGAACAACAGGACAAAGTAAAGGTGTTATGTTAAGTCATGCAAATTTAATAGATAATACAACTTGCGAACCAGAACAAAATTATAAAGGCAATGTGCGTTTAACTGTATTGCCAATTCATCATATTTTTTGTTTAACTTGTGATATTTTATGCAGTCTTTGGTTTGGAAGAATTGTTTGCGTGAATGATTCCCTTATACGAATTGTAAAAAATTTAAAAATATTCCAGCCTAATGTTGTCACTTTTGTGCCAATGATTGCGATTTCTATTTTAAATCGTATGCAACAAATGGCAGAAAAAAATCCAGATAAAATTGCAATTGGCAAAGAAGTCTATGG
>CAMWUF010000287.1 GCA_947177375.1 uncultured Ruminococcus sp. | reverse complement strand
ATACAAAAAAATACAGAGAAATCATAGACGGAATAAAATCTGTTTCTAATCAAAAAACAGAAGTAAAATCAATTTTTTGTGAAATATGTGGAAAGCCCATGACTTTGAGAAAAGGAACAAACGGAAATTTTTGGGGTTGTACGGGTTTTCCGAATTGCAGAAATACAAAACCTTATGCAACAGAAACCACTGTAAAGAAATCTAAATCTATAGAAGTTATTTGTGAACAGTGTGGAAAGCCTATGACTTTAAGAAAAGGAAAAAACGGTAATTTCTGGGGCTGTACGGGTTTTCCGAATTGCAGAAATACAAAGCCTTATGCAACAGAAACCACTGTAAAGAAATCTAGATCCACAGAAGTTATTTGTAATCAATGTGGAAAGCCTATGATTTTAAGAAAAGGGAAAAATGGAAATTTCTGGGGCTGTACAGGATACCCTAACTGCAAGAATACAAAAAATATATAACGCTTATTGTTTTCTTGCAATTTTATATTCGTCTCCATCTTGATAATATGGACAGCGTTTATAATACCCTTGTAATAGCTTTGCATATTCGTCTTCGTCCATGTTTACTTCACAGACATAGCATTCATATTCTTCATCATAGCTATAATAAGCACATGTTTCACATTCGTTCATAAAAATTCACCTCATATTCATATTTTATAATAGTTTAATTATTATAGCATATTTTTAGAAAAAATGCAATAGAAAAATTAAAAGCAGTGTGCAATCGCACACACTGCTTTTTTTATTAAATATTAATTTAATTCGGAGAGTCTTGCAATGCATCATAACCATGTTCATTGGTTCTGACTTTTACAACATCTTCCACATCATAAATAAATATTTTACCGTCTCCAATATTACCAGTATATAACGCTTTTCTGATTGCTGTAAGGGCTTTTTCCACAGGAACAGCTGTAATCACTGCCTCAACTTTTACTTTGGAATGTAAAGACGGTAACTCTTGTTTGATACCACGATAATAAGTTGTATGTCCCATTTGTGTGCCGTAGCCTAATACATGTGTCACTGTAATGCCGTTAATGCCAACTTCAGCAAGACAGGCTTGCAAATCTTCTAATTTTGCAGGACGGCATACAATAGAAATTTTTGTTAATTTTGCACCAGAGTTTCCAGTAGATTGATTAATTACAATTGGAGCTGAATTATTATTTAATTTCTCAACATCTGAACCAAATACATTTCGCATTTCTTTGCTGTCAACGTCATGACGTTTTGCCTGACGGCTTACCTGTAACATAGTATCTGTAGCTGGTGCAAAATCAGCATAAGAACTAGATAAACCATGTTCTGTTAAATCAAGACCAATAATTTCTTCTTCTGCAGTTGCACGCAATCCCAGTGTTTTTTTAATAATAAAAAATGTAATAGAAATCGTAATTGCAGTCCATGCACCAACAGCTAAAATTGCAAGAATCTGTAATCCAAGCTGGTGAAAACCACCGCCATAGAATAAGCCTGTTACTGTGTCATTATCTGGCACAGAAGTTGTTGCAAACAAACCAACAGCAAATGTTCCCCAAATACCATTGCACAGGTGAACGGCAACAGCTCCGACAGGGTCATCAATATGCAATACATGGTCTAATAACCATACACCAAAAACAACTAATAAACCAGACACAATGCCAATACAAGTTGCACCCAAAGCATCTACAACATCACAACCTGCTGTAACACCTACCAGACCAGCAAGAGAAGCATTTAAGCACATAGAAACATCAGGTTTGCCATATTTTATCCAAGTGAAAATCATACATGTAAAAGTCGCAATTGCAGGTGCAATTGTTGTTGCGACAAAAATGCTTGCTAACTGTCCGCCAGATGTTGCAGCAGCTCCATTAAAGCCATACCAACCGAACCATAAAATAAAACAGCCTAATGCACCAATTGTTAAATTATGTCCTTGAATTGCATTTACTTTAATAATTTTGCCGTCTTTGTCTTTTTTAAATTTGCCAATTCTCGCACCTTCCATTGCTGCACCAATCAAAGCGGAAATTCCGCCAACCATGTGAATTGCACAAGAACCTGCAAAATCATGAAATCCTAATTGTGACAGCCAACCACCGCCCCAAATCCAATGGGCTTCAATCGGATAAATAATACCTGAAATAATTGCTGAATAAACACAATAAGATAAAAATTTTGTTCTTTCTGCCATTGCACCAGAAACAATTGTTGCAGTCGTTGCACAGAATACTAAATTAAATATAAAATTAGACCAGTCAAAATTTGCATAATCTGTAAAAATTCCCAGCGTTGGCAAGCCAATCAAACCGCCTAAAGCATCTTCACCCAAGAATAAGCCAAAGCCTAGTGTAATAAATACCACTGTACCAATGCAGAAATCCATTAAATTTTTCATGATAATATTTCCAGCATTTTTCGCCCTTGTGAAACCAGTTTCCACCATAGCAAATCCAGCTTGCATGAAAAATACAAATGACGCACCAATTAGAAACCAAATATTAAATATTTGTTCATTTGTGCTAGTTAAGACCTCGTTCAAAATATCCATGTTTTTCCATCCTTTCAAAAATAAATAATATGCCGGCAAAACAAAAAAACACGCTGAAACATACAAGATTCTTGCATGCTTCAGCGTCTTTGCTGTTTACAGTTACTAGTATATAATAT
>CAMWUF010000286.1 GCA_947177375.1 uncultured Ruminococcus sp. | reverse complement strand
ATCTACACGGATATTTTAGGGGCAAACTGGTTTCATGTCAAGAGCATTTATGTAAAACCAATGGAACTTGAAAAAACAAAATTTTGTAAATTCAAGCGTTTCATGGAAAAGCCGTTTCTTCCGAAAGAACAAGATTTTATGAGGTGAATAGTTTGACAAAGAAAATTTTAATTATGCATGGACCTAATTTAAATTTATTAGGCGAGCGTGAGCCTGCTATTTATGGAAATACTGATTTTCAGAAATTAAATCAGCATTTAGTAAATTATGCAGAATCTCTTGGATTGGAAGCTGAAATTTTTCAGTCAAATCATGAGGGTGCATTAATTGATAAATTGCATGAAGCAAGAAAAGAATTTGCAGGTGTTGTTTTTAATGCAGGTGCTTATACGCATTATAGCTATGCAATTGCTGATGCAATTAAAGCAATTAACATTCCTGTGATTGAAGTGCATATTAGTAATATTTTTGCAAGAGATAAATTCAGGTCTAATTCTGTCATTGCACCTGTTTGTGCAGGCAGTATTTCAGGTTTTGGATTATTAAGCTATGATTTGGCTGTAAAAGCATTATCGGAGATGAATGCATGAAAACCAGAATTGAAATATTAATTAATTTGATTTCTGATAAAGCAGACTGTGCTTTGATTACAGATGATATTAACAGAAGATATTTAACTGGTATGAAATCTTCTGCTGGATTTGTTTTGATTTTTCCAGAACAGGCATATTTGATAATTGATTTCAGATATATTGAAAAAGCAAGAAGCCTTGTGAAATCTTGTGAAGTGATAGAACAGGAGCAAAATGTATTTGAGCAATTAAAAATCATTTTGCAAAAGCATCATGCAAAAACAATTGCGATAGAATCTAAAAGCATGACATTGCAGAGATTAAAAAATTTTCAGAAAAATCTGAAAGATTTTGAATTTATTACAAGTGATGTGTTAAGCCAGAGTTTATATGATTTAAGAACTGTCAAATCACAGGAAGAAATTCAGAAAATTAAATCTGCACAAGAACTTGCAGAACATGCTTTCAATCACTTGTTAGAAAATTTACATGTCGGCATGACAGAACGAGAAGTTGCACTTGCATTAGATTTTGATATGCGAAAAAATGGTGCAGAAGATTTATCTTTTGAGACAATTGCATTGACTGGTTCGCATACGTCTATGCCACATGGTGTGCCAGATGACAGAAAAATTCAAAAACATGATTTTGTTTTAATGGATTTTGGAGCTGTTGTAGATGGTTATCATAGCGATATGACAAGAACTGTCTGTGTTGGACAACCAACAGAAGAAATGAAATATATTTATGAAATTGTTCGTCATGCACAGGATATGGCAAAAAAATCTGCAAAAGCAGGGATTTCTGGCAAAGATTTAGATGCTGTTGCAAGAAATGTAATTTCACAAGCAGGCTATGAAAAACAATTCGGACATTCTCTCGGGCATGGTGTTGGCATGGAAATTCATGAATATCCTTTGGCAAGTTCTAGTTATCATAAAATTTTAGAAATAGGCAACGTGGTAACTATCGAACCAGGGATTTATTTGCCTGAAAAATTTGGTGTACGTATTGAAGATTTCGTGCATATTACTAAAAATGGCTGTGAAAATTTGACAAATATTACAAATACATTGATTTGCTTGTAATATTTTTGCGATAAGTATTGCAAAATTTTAGTTTTTGGTGTAAAATAAGAATATATTTAATTTTATGGAGGTTTTTTAATTATGATTACAGCAGGCGATTTCAGAAACGGCGTTACGTTTGAGCTTGACGGCAACGTTGTTCAAGTTGTAGAATTTCAGCATGTAAAACCTGGTAAGGGTGCAGCATTCGTAAGAACAAAATATAAGAATGTTATCACTGGTTCTGTCGTAGAACGTTCTTTCAATCCAACAGAAAAATTCCCGACTGCTTTTGTAGAACGCAAGGACATGCAGTATTTGTATGAAGATTCTGGTCTGTATTATTTCATGGATATGGAAACTTATGAACAGTTGCCAATTGAACAGGCAAAGCTTGGTGCAAGTTTTGCATTTGTAAAAGAAAACATGGAAGTAAAAGTTTTGTCTTATAAAGGCAATGTATTTGGTGTTGAACCGCCTTATTTTGTAGAATTGCAAGTCACACAGACTGACCCTGGTTTTAAGGGTGATACGGCTACCAATGCAACAAAGCCAGCTACTTTGGAAACAGGTGCAGAAGTGCGTGTGCCATTATTTATTGATGAAGGTGAAATCATTCGTATTGACACACGAACTGGTGAATACATGGAACGTGTGAATAAGTAACACGGAGGAATTGATATGAACAAAGTTTCTTATTTAAAGGGTCTGCTTGACGGACTTGATGTAAATCCAGAATCAAGAGAGGGCAAGATTTTTTATGCTGTTTGTGAGGCTTTGGAAGAATCTGCTAAATATACAGAAGAACTTGAAAATCGTGTCGCTGAATTAGAAGAATTGTGTGATATTCTGGACGAAGATTTAGGTCTTGTCGAAGAAATGCTCGAAGATGATAATTTTAGCTGTAAAAATTGCAGTGGTTTGACAGTAGCAGAAGAAAATTTTGTTGCGGAATCTGAAGCTGTTTCTCTTGATGATAAGGACAAATCTGAATCAGAAGAAATAAAAGAAACAGAAGAACAAGAAAAATCTGTTGAAGAA
>CAMWUF010000285.1 GCA_947177375.1 uncultured Ruminococcus sp. | reverse complement strand
GTCTATTTTTCTTTAATGCTACATAGATTTAAATAAAAAATATTTTGGAAAAAAAGGAGCTGTAATTCAAAAATGAAAAATCCAATTATTACAATTGAGAGAGAATATGGCAGTGGCGGTAGTGTGATTGGCAAGATTGTTGCGGAAAAATTAGGAATTCCGTTTTATAATCATGAAATTTTAGAAATGGCATCTGAAAAGTTAGGCGTGCCTGTGACAAAGCTTCAGGGAGCGGAAGAATCTGCACCAAAAAGCTTTTTGTATACATTGTTGTTAAATTCCAATCCGTCCCGAACAATGGGAGATAATTTACCAGTTTCTGATAAAATTTATATCACAGAAACGCAAATTATTAAAGAACTCGCACAACAAGGAAGTTGTGTTATCGTTGGCAGATGTGCGAACTGGATTTTAAGAGATAATCCAAATAGATTCAGCGTATTTGCTTATGCGAAAAAGGCATTCAGAATGCAATATGCACAAGATACATATCATGTGCCTGCAAAAGATATTAATACACTGTTAGCAAAAACAGATAGTCGCCGTGAAAAATTTTATAATATTAATACTGGCGGTAACTGGCATGACAAAGGCAATTATGCACTATGTCTAAATACTGGGAAATTAGGCATTGATGGTGCAGTGGATTTAATTATCAGTGCTGTGCAGAATATGCCCGAAACAGAATAATATTTTTATATCTCCAGTAAGCGATTTACTGGAGATAATTTTATTTAAATTATTTAAATTATCTAAAAAAAGAGAGTGATTTTATGCGTTGTTCGTTTGATTTAGATGATACGTTATTTATTAATCCTGATAAAATCAGTGCAGAACCAAAATTAAAATTTCCATTCAATTATATTTATCCTGACAGACTAAGAAAAGGAACTGTAAAATTAATAAAATATTTAAAAAAAAATAAAATAGAAGTCTGGATTTATACAACTTCGTTCAGAACAGAAGCATATATTAAAAATTTATTTTTATGCTATGGGATTCAACTTGATGGCATTATTAATGGCACAAGACATGCCCGTGAAGTACAGGGCAGTAAATCAGAATCTATGCCGTCAAAATATCCGTCACATTATAGAATAGATTTGCATATTGATGATGATAAATCTGTATTGGAAAACAGCAAAATTTATGGTTTTCGTGTATATTTCATACAAGAACATGACGAAAACTGGGTAGAGAATATTATAAATATAATCACAAATTGAAATAATACTGCATATTCTGTAACAAGAGCAGAAAAGCTCAAAAAGGAGAGATTTTATTATGAGTAACAAAAAAATAATTCTCGTTGCGGGTGGAGATTTGCGATATGGCTATACAGCTGGAAAACTTGCTGAACAATTTGAAACATATGCAATGGGCTTTACAAGGCAAGTCATTCCGTTTGAAACAGTAAAACTTGCTGAATCCAGAGCAGATGGTTTGCCAATGTGTGATGTATTAGTTTTGCCAATGCCTGTTTCTGATGATGGCGTGTTGGTCAATGCTCCTTTTAGCAGGAGAAATATTTCTGTAAAGAGCTTATTGCCTTTATTAAAACCAAATGCTTTGGTATTAGGCGGAAAATTCGGAAAATCACAAGAAATTTTTCAAGAATCTGGTTTTGAAATGATTGATTACTTAGCAAGAGAAGAATTAGCTACTAGAAATGCCGTTCCAACAGCAGAGGGTGCAATTCAGATTATGCTGGAAGAAATGGCAAGTACTATCTATGGCAGTAAAATTATGATTCTGGGCTTTGGCAGAATTGGCAGTCGGTTAGCATTGTTATTACAGGCAATGGGGGCAAAAGTAACTGTTGTTGCAAGAAATGTTGTCAAACGTGCAGAAGCTGAATTATTAGGCTGTGAAAGTATGGCATTTTCAGAATTAGAAAACGCTGTGAAAAATTTTGATGTGATTTGCAATACAGTTCCTGCACAAGTGATAACAAAACCTGTATTAGAAAAAATTCAGGAAAATGCTTTAATATTAGATTTGGCATCTAAACCTGGAGGAATTGATTTAGAATCTGCACAAATGTTAAACAGACGTGTTGTCTGGGCATTATCCCTTCCAGGTAAAACAGCACCTATTACAGCAGGAGAAATTATTGCAAAAACGATTTTGCATATCTTAGACGAAAGGGGGATATGAAATGCATGATTTAGAGGGGGTAAGAATTGGCTTTGCTATGACAGGGTCTTTTTGTACATTTGCACAGGCTTTTCAACAGGCAAAATATTTAGTTTCTTGTGGAGCTGAATTAATTCCCATTATGTCATGGAATGCCAGCAATATTTCTACCAGATTCGGCGAAGCAAAAGAACAATGTCAGAAATTAGAACAAATTGCAAATAGAAATATTATTGCTACAATTGAAGATGCTGAACCAATAGGCCCTAAAAATTTAACAGATATTATGCTTGTTGAACCATGTACTTCTAATACAACGGCAAAACTTGCATTAAGTATTACAGATAATTCTGTCACAATGGCTGTCAAATCGCATTTACGAGGACAAAAACCTGTTGTATTAGCAATTGCTTCTAATGATTCTCTTGCAGGCAGTATGAAACATATTGGCTTATTGGCAAATACCAGATATTATTATTTTGTGCCGTTTCGTCAAGATGATGCACAGAAAAAGCCTACTTCGTTAGTGGCTGATTTTTCTAAAACAGCAGATACTGTTGTCAGTGCATTGAATGGCAAACAGTTACAGCC
>CAMWUF010000284.1 GCA_947177375.1 uncultured Ruminococcus sp. | reverse complement strand
ATTCAATATTGTGCAGAAGCAAGTTATTAATTCGCTTGACAAAAAGCAAATTTTAGAGTAAAATAAAATAAGTAAAATTTTATTATAATTTATCTAAATTTATTTAAAAAGCGAGGATTTTTAATGGTAGAAAAATTAATGACAGTTTTAAAAAAATATTATCCTGTCATACTGGCTATTTTGGCAGTTTGTACAATAACAGGATATCTGTTTTCTAAAAAATCAAAATCACAATCTGAAGTAAAAGCTAATGAAACTGTACATACACTAGAAATAGAAAGCACTCCCACAGAAACAGAAACTTTGACAGAATCTGAACCTGAAACTGTTACCGAAACAGAAACAACAACTGAACCTGAAACTTCTGAACCACCAGAAGAAATTTTATTAGAAGATGTTCCCTATTATTCCCAAGAAGATATCTTGCCAACAGGTTGTGAAATTATCAGTGCAAAAATGTTGCTGGAATATTACACCCATGAAGAAACAGAAATAGAAGACATGATAAGTGTTATCGCATGCCAATATCCTAAAGAAAGAAAAGGAAAAAGCTATGCACCACACCCCGAAAATGCTTTTATTGGCAGTCCATGGGATGAAAGCAGTTTCGGCTGTTTTGCACCAGTGATTGTAAGAATGCTAAATCATTTATTACCCAAAAATTATCAGGCTGTTGATACCTCAGGAACAGATTTGCAGGAGCTTGCAGAAACATATTTACCACAGGGAACACCTGTTTTAGTATGGGCAACTATTTATATGTGGCAACCTTTTCCAAATGTAGGTTGGTATTTATATAACGAACAAGGTTATGCAACAGACGAATGGTTTCAATGGCTTGCAAATGAACATTGTATGGTACTTGTTGGCTATGATGAAACACATTATTATTTCAATGACCCTTATGATAGTAATGGTTTAATTTCTTTTCAGCGTGATATTACAGAAAAGCGTTATGAAGAAATTGGCTGTTATAGTGTTGTTGTGCAGGAAAAGCAGGAAAAAATAAAATAATTTAAAATATTTTAATTGCAAAGGAGAAATTTCATTGGCAAAAAAAGAAAAAATTCAATTTGTCTGTACAGAATGTGGTTGGACAAGTCCAAAATGGAACGGCTGTTGTCAAAGCTGTGGTGCATGGAATACACTGGAAGAAGTTGCACCTGTTGTCAATCAGGCAATGAAAACTTTTACAAATTTATCTGATAAAATTCATTTGATTTCTGATATATCTTCTGAAAATGAAATTCGTTATCATACAGGCAGTGGTGAATTAGACAGAGTGCTTGGCGGAGGACTTGTCAAAGGTTCAATTGTGTTATTAGGCGGTGAACCAGGTATCGGAAAAAGTACTTTGTTATTGCAAATTTGTCAATTTATGGGTGAAAATTATAAAATATTATATATTTCTGGCGAAGAATCTGGCAGACAAATTAAACTTCGTGCAGAACGTCTGGGCGTATCTTCTCATAATTTATATATCCTGACAGAAAATGATGCACAGGCAATTTGTGATACGATTAGTACAGCAAAACCAAATATTGTTATCATAGATTCTATTCAAACAATGCAGATTACACAAATCAGTTCTACTCCAGGAAGTTTGACACAAGTCAGAGAATGCACAAATTTATTTATGCATACAGCAAAAACGCTTGAAATTCCGATTTTTATCGTCGGACATGTCAACAAAGATGGTGCAATTGCTGGGCCAAAAGTCATGGAACATATTGTAGACACGGTATTATTTTTTGAAGGCGAACGTCATATGAGTTACAGAATATTAAGAGCCGTTAAAAATCGTTTTGGTTCTACAAATGAAATTGGTGTATTTGACATGCAGGAAAAAGGCTTACAGGAAGTAGAAAATCCCTCACAAATGTTACTTTCTGGAAGACCTTTGGGCGTTTCTGGCACTTGCATTGCTTGTGTCATGGAAGGGTCAAGACCTATTTTAGCCGAAATACAGACTTTAGTTTCTAAAAGTGGCTATTCGTCACCGAAACGCACTGCAACTGGCTTTGATTATAATCGCATGTCTTTATTATTAGCCGTATTAGAAAAACGTTTTGGCTTGAGTTACGGCACATTAGACGTGTATTTAAACATTGTTGGCGGTTTTAAATTAGACGAACCTGCTGGCGATTTGCCTGTTGTATTAGCATTGTATTCCAGTTTAACAGATAAAATTATTCCAGATAAATTAATTGCCATTGGCGAAATCGGACTAGCTGGAGAAGTTCGCAATGTATCGCATATTATCAAGCGTGTAGAAGAAGCTCGAAGAATGGGCTTTGAAACTTGCATTGTCCCCAAACAAGCACTAACTGCATTGCCAAAAAGTTCACAAACATTAAGAATTTTCGGTGTTGATAGTCTTAGACAAGCGTTTCGTGTACTTGCCAAACTGGAAACTGAAAAATCTTAAAAATCTTAAATAACTCCATATTCCATCTCTTCGGCTACCTCTGCCCAGTAATTTTCATCATCAGAAAATGCATTCTTATCCAACTGAAATATTTTTCTCCGAAATGTATCAGCATAAGTTTTTAAAACATACTCACAGGAAGTTTCTGGAGATTTTTCTATAAAAACAGAAAACCAGTATAATTCTTTTTTGAATATCTCCAAACTACACGCAATATAAATCGCTATTTCCTTCTCCGTATCTAGCCAGAACACCTGTCCGTTCTCTGCAATCCCTATTAGTACAGTAGATATTCCATTATCT
>CAMWUF010000283.1 GCA_947177375.1 uncultured Ruminococcus sp. | reverse complement strand
ATTCAGACGTCATACTATATCCTGAGATGTCTCGTTGGCTCGGTGATTTTTATAAGAGACAGACAGAATATTTTTCATCTTCTGTCACAGGTTCTGTTATGATTTCTGTGATTGTTTCTGTAGACACTTGATTTTCTATCTCATATTCCTGTGTAAATTCTGTTTCTAACATTTCGCCAGATTCCTGAATCGTTTCCTGTATTTCTTGTGAAGTTTCTTCTATGTTTCCCGTTTCTGTTTCTGTTGTTCTCAAAGAATCCCAGATACTTGTTGTTGCCGTTGTCGCAACCATACGGGAGGCAATCGCCTCACCTTTGTCCTGCTCACGGCGTTTTTGATTAATCTCATCAATATGATTAATATTATAAATCGTAAATCCCATAATTAATAGCATAATCAAAATGCCAATAGCGACAAATACAATCCGCTTCATGTTCATAGCAGGAGATAAGCCTCCTCTTGTGTAACTGGTTTTTCATTTTCATCAAACTGAATCACCCATGATGCAATGTTTTCCTGTGTAATTGCGATTTCGTCGCCGATATGATAATTTGGCAAAGATTCAAATTCTTCTGCAAGGCATGCCACATAAGAATTATCAGAATCATCTGCTTGTTTCAAGTCTGCCCAAACAAGTTCTATGCCATAATCAAATTCTTCTTGTTGTTCTTCATCAAGTTCTATTTCTAGTCTGACAGCTCCACGTTCAAATTTTCTTGACAAAGCATTTTTAAAAATAGCAAAACTTTCTTTGGCAAGTCTAAGATTTCTATAAAAATCACTTCTTAGATTTGGATAATGCAAATTATCTAAATTTTCAAATACAGGATTTATCGCAGGAGAATTGCCAGTTTCTTTCAAAATCAGCATAGCAGGAATTAATTCACCCGAGGGCGTTTCTATGCTACGAACAGCAAGATAATCTTTTGGTAATTTTGACAACACTTTTTTAGGTGTTTTCCAAATGATTTCATATTCTTTGTCATTCTCATAAAAACTAGTAATTACTTGCTTTTCGTCTGGTAACATATCATTTGCCACACACTGATAAGCCGTATAACTTACCATATCTAGAAAATAATGAAAATTATCTTTATTTGCACCAATAATTTCTATTTCACGCATACCCAATGCACAAAGTCCAATTGTGATAATAGAAATATTACTGCCATCTTCTGTACCAGAAATATCAAATCCATAAGCATCAGCTGGACTTACAGCATTTGCAAACATTCCAGCATATTTGACCCAATTTGCTGGATAAACTTTTCTTGCTAATAAATTTATCACACCTAGCATGTCAGGAAATGCAATGCTTAACACTTCCATATATACATGATAGGCATCTTGTGCCTGTCCGTTCAGCTCCGTGACTAATATATATCTATTACCAGAATGAATAATAGATTCAAACATTTCGTCTGACATATGATAAACAGGATGCATATAAGATACATCAAATTTATCTGTCATGGGAAATAAATGCATTTCATGAATTTTATCTTCATATTTTGCAGAAATATAAATTTCTTTATCATCAGATTCGCATTTTAAAATTTCTATATCTTTTTCAGCTTTTTTAATTCTTTCGATAATGATATTATCATTTTCTGGCATTTCAGGCAATGCTGTAATCAATACTGTATTTTCTTTTTTTACAATACCATGTAATGGCTTTCTGGATATATTTTTATTATCTGACTTATTATCCTGTTTTGCAAATTCAGTTTCTAATAACTCCTGATAATAATAACTTCCATTACGAGTATCTAATTTTTCGGACATATCTTTTGCAATCTGATAAAAATAATCACAGACAGCTTTCGTTTCCCAGCCCTCTTTGGATTTTGGCACAGGCAAGGTTTTTAAATTAGAATTTAATAAAAATTCTGTCTGTTCCCCAAGAGCTTTTAATACTCGATAAGCCCCTCTTGCAAAGGCTAATCTCATGGCTGGATTTTTACAGTTCACAAATTCAGGAATCGTATGTTTAAAAATATTCCAACCATGTTGAAGATTCACAACACTATAGACTTCTAACAGAAAGCCAATTTTTTCTAAAAATGTTTCTGGTTCGTCTAACACTAATCTTTCACAAAGATTTGCATAATATAACGCTTCATTCAAATTGTCATGATAAATATAATATTTTGCTAGTTCCGCATAAGTACAATGGGGAATTTCTGCACAAGTTCTCTTGCCATTTAAAATTGGCTTAGCAATTTTTAACGCTTTTTCTTCATCATCTAATTCTAATGCACAGTCCATGTCGAAATTCATTTCACAAGCCAAACAATCACTATTTGCAGTTCTTGGGAATTTATGAAATTTTTTATAAGCTTCCTTGGCAAGCTTTTTATCTATATGCAAATAAAATCTACATTTTTTCATGTAATAAGTTCTTAAAGATTCGCCATATTTTTCACTGCGTTTTTTAAATTCTTCAAAATACTTTTCAATTTCCGCACGGCTAATTTGATAATATTCATGCATATTTTCCAGAACATTTTTGAATGTCCACATCATGTCATGTGACATATCTTCTTCAAATTCTGGGTGTTCGTCAAATAATTTCAAATATTCTGGAAACTGAATAATTGCTTTGAAATTATCGCCATGAAAAATAGATTCATGTATATAATCATGACGGAAATATAATCTCCAGTAATTGTCACCATTTTTGTCAGCTTCTTCAATTGCAGAAGCCAGAGCTTTTATTCTTGGCTCGCCTTCCTCC
>CAMWUF010000282.1 GCA_947177375.1 uncultured Ruminococcus sp. | reverse complement strand
GATTACAACAATTCCAATTTAGATGAGACTAAACTTTCATGCGTATGGTCTGGCTCCTTTCTGAAAAAATCTTGACTTTTCTAGGAAATCATGATACAATAAAAATAGTAGTGTCTAAAAGTTGACAGCAACACGATCAAAAAATTTTTTTGAATTCTAAAATGTTTAACTTCCGTTAAAGCCCCGCGCATGCGGGGAAGCTGACCACACAGCGCTTTTGGAACCCACGAATATTTAAGCAAAGTCAACGGATCACCCCCGCGCATGCGGGGAAAAGACTTGCTGTCAACTCTTGACAATACAAGTATAGCATAAAATTTCTTGCTTGTCAATAAAAATACGTCAATTTAAGTAAAATTTGTATAAATGCATAAATTAAAGGAGAATTTATTATGAAAAATAAACAACTTGCTGAAATGATAAAATTTACTTGTAAACGAAAAAAAAGCACCATATCGCAAATGTTAATAGACTGCAAAATCAGGAAAAGTTTTATATATGATTTAGAAAAAAGAGATCTAACACCCTCCGTAGCAACTGTTGAAGCAATTGCTGATTATCTTGACTGCTCGGTGGACTACTTACTAGGTAGGACTGACAACCCAAACTCACACAAAAACTAACCCCGCTTGCAAAAAAGCGGGGATTTCTCTTTTTTATGTTATATTTTTTATATTTTAGAAATACTATATTGTTGTGAAAAACGCTCGAATTTATCATTGAAATTTTTGTTGCCAAACTTAATTTTGTTCAGGTATTCGTGCGTTCCAAAAGTGCTGTGTTGGGTCTCGATTACAGACACAGCTATGTTGGAGCAATGGTCAGAGACCCTCTCGAAATTTGTCAAAATATCGCTCAAAATGAAACCCGTTTCTATAGTGCAAGTGCCTTTTTGTAGTCTATGCACATGGTTAGCTTTGATGTCACGGGTTAAGTAATCTATGACCTGCTCCAACGGTTCAATATGCGTTGCTAGTTCTTCATCAACAGTTTTATAGACCCGATATGCACGCTCCAAAATATCTTCAAGTGCTTCTGTTAGCACTTCCATTTCTTTTGTGCCTTCTTTAGAAAAAGTGATTTTTTCATCATGAATTTCTTTTGCAATCGCACATAAATTAATAGCGTGATCTCCCAAGCGTTCAAAATCTCCGATAGCCCTCAACACACGGGAGGAAACTTGGCTGTCATGCTCAGACAAAGCCTGTGATGTCAGTTGTACAAGTGTTGTTCCGATTCTGTCCTCGTAGCTGTCCAGCTTGTCTTCGCTTTTAGATACCTTTTCGGCAACCTTTTTGTCGTACTCTGTCAAAAGTGATAGGCTTAAAAGTACAGTCTCCTTGGCTAATTTTGCCATTCGTCTTGACGCTTCGTCACACTCTGCGATAGCGACAGAAGGTGTTGTCAGCAGACGCTTGTCCAGTAAAGCGTGTTCTTCTGTTTGCGGTGCTTCTTCTTTATCAGGTAAAACCCAGTTAGCGATTTTTTCAAGCCATTTTGCAAAAGGCAATAGTAAGATAGTTGTAGCGATATTAAACACTGTATGCACAATAGCGATACCCACGGAATTAATCGGCATGCCAGAAAATGCAAAACCAATCGTCATTTCCAAAATCTCGTAAACCGTCAGAAAAATTACCGTCCCAATAATATTAAATGCAATATGAATCACACCTACTTTTTTCGCATTTCTAGTAACACCAAAGCTTGAAATCACAGCCGTGACACAAGTCCCGATATTTTGCCCCATAATAATCGGAATCGCCATGCCAAAAGTGATATTCCCTGTTGCGTCTGCTAGTCTCTGTAAAATACCAATCGAAGCCGCAGAACTTTGAATGACACCAGTTACAACAGTACCAGCCAAAACGCCTAAGAGTGGATTTTCAAATTTAGTCAGCATTTGCTGAAATTCTTCTGATTCTTTGAGAGGAGCAACCGCATCACCCAT
Organism: uncultured Ruminococcus sp.; assembly: GCA_947177375.1. Taxonomy (GTDB): domain Bacteria; phylum Bacillota; class Clostridia; order Oscillospirales; family Ruminococcaceae; genus UBA3855. The sequence goes on along the minus strand of CAMWUF010000282.1, from coordinate 793 downwards.
TAGCACCATGCCATACATTAAGACAGCAAATCCAACTAAAATTGCACCAATATCTTTTTTCCTGCCATTTTTCGACATCATAATCAGCACAGCTCCGACCATGGCAAATACTAAAGAAAAATATTCTGGATTTAACAGTGACAACCACAACGGACCATCAGTATCAACACCCATCAGGCACAATAGCCATGTTGTAAACGTCTTGCCGATATTCGCACCAATAATAATCACAACTGTTTGACTAACTTCCATAACACCGCAATTGACAAGTCCTACTAACATAACTGTTAAAGACGAGGAAGACTGCAACACGATTGTAATAAACGTCCCTAAAAATAAACTTAGCCAAGTATTAGAAGTTAATTTTTTCAGAGCCTGTTCTAATTTACCGCCAGCCATTTTTTCTAAGCCTGAAGACATGACATTCATGCCATATAGAAAAAATGCAAGTCCTCCGATAACAGTAATAATTGCTAGCACAATTTCCTTTGCACCACTCATGAATCAAAACCGCCTTTCTAAATTTAACATTAAGAAATATTTTTTTTATATTTTTCAAGTGCATCAAACACTTTATGATACACAACTTGATTAGGAGAACGCCTGTAATCTGCAAAAACAGAAATTCCTGTATGATAAAAATGCTCTAAAATAGCACTTGCACAGCCAGCACTGCGACTTTGTCCGTAATCGCATTGACAAATGATATTTTTATGATTCTGATAGGCATGATAAATAAATTCTGCTAATTTATCTGCTTCTGGGAAATAAGTATCATAAGTATAACCGTAAT
>CAMWUF010000281.1 GCA_947177375.1 uncultured Ruminococcus sp. | reverse complement strand
GGTTTTATTTTAGCAGGCATGTTATTATTTCAATGTACAGGCTGTTCTATTTTTCAAAAAGAAGAAAATACTAGTATTACAAGCATTCAGGATTTGACAGGTAAAAAAATTGGGACACAACTTGGCACAACGGGCAATATTTATGCAGAAGATATTGAAGAAGCATCTGTACAGACGTTTATAAAGGGTCGTGATGCTATCAGTGCATTAAAACAAGAAAAAGTAGATGCAGTTATTATCGACAGTGAACCTGCAAAAATATTTATTTCTGAAAATGCTGGGTTAAAAATTTTATCTGAGCCTTTTGTGCAAGAAGAATATTCTATTGCATATCATAAAGATAATACAGAGTTAGGAGATAAAATTAATGCTGCACTTGATAGATTGAAAAACAATGGTACGCTTGATGAAATTAAGACACACTGGATTGGCGATGAAGCAGACCAAATGCCTTATCAATCTGATACAAGTAAATCCCATAAGAATGGCAAGATTATTATGGCAACAAATGCAGAATTTCCGCCTTATGAAAGTAAAAATGGAGAAGAATTTATTGGTATTGATATTGATATGATGCATGCAGTTTGCGATGAATTGGATATGGAATTAGAAATTAAAAATATGCAATTTGATTCTATTATTCCATCTATTACATCTGGAAAAGTAGATATTGGCGTTGCAGGGATTTCTATTACACCAGAACGTGAAGAAGAAGTTGCTTTTACACAGAGTTATGCAATATCAAATCAGGTTGTTATTATTCTTGATGAAGAAATAAAAACAGAAGAATAAAGATTAATAAGCTGTTTCTGTTATGCTGACAGAAACGGCTTTTTTATAAAAACTTACTTGTTGCGTTGGGAAACATACTTGACAAGAAAATAATTTTATGATATACTGTTAATTGCAAAATTTAGTAAGCAATCACTTACTAAATTAAAATAAATTCAGTAAAATGCTTGATAAAAAGCAGTTTACATAAGGAGAGAGTATATGAAAAAATTTCAGAAAATTGCTTGCTTAATGGCAGGACTCACATGCATGATAAATACAATTTCGATTCCTGCTTTAGCAGAGGGAGAAAATTATATTTATGGTACTATGAATATTCCCTACGCTGATTTTTATCGTGCAGAACTTGAGAACAGCAATAATGCCTATGAAGTAGATGCTGTATCTTCTGCAACCAATACAAAATGGTCTAAAAATGGTGAAGGTGAATTATTTGAGGGGTCTTATGGACAAGCCAATAAAGACGGCTCAGGTCAAATTTTAGGTGTTACCTATCCCGTTGCTATCACACAAGAAGATTTGGAGATTTTGGCAGATAATAATTATAATTTTCAAGCGTTAGATTCTCAACCAGAGGCTTATAAAATAGTCACTGTTACTGACGGAAAAGCTAATTTTTCAGCTGTACAGGACGAAAATCCAGAAACTTTTGAAGCAATCCTAAAATTAAATACTGGCACTGCATGGGGAGATTATCAGATTGACGTTGAAACAGCTCCAGAAAATTTGGGTGCAATTTATGGTGCAATTCTGAAAACACAAGAGGGCAATGCATATGCCATGCGACATGAACAGAATATCTGGAGAGGTGAATTTGCATGGTCAAGTGGTATTAAGACTTCAGAACCACATGGCAATATGCTAGATTATGAAAATTTTGAAAGTCTGATGGGTGAAACCATTACAGAGATTATTTATATTGCAAAATCTGGTTATTATACAACTGTAAATGAAGGCTTGTACATTCCGATTAAATTTAATCATACGCTGGAAGTTGCAAATAATATTGCTGGAACTGGTACAACAGTATTAACACTGGAAAATTTCCCAGACGATTATGACCCAGAAATTACAATTGCAGATAATTTTGTGATTGCAGACAATGAAATTTCTTACACTGATGCACTTGCTGGTAGCTATACGCTAAATATTTCTGATAAAAATAATAAATATGCTGATTTTTCAACAAGTTTTATTTTAAGCACAGAAGATTTGCCTGTTGCCTATGACAAAGAATTAAATAAACTTATTCCAGCTGACGGTTTCACAGAACAAGATGCAAGTAATTTTATTAAAAATATTGCAACTGTAAATCTTAATGAAAAAAATTATTCTGCTTCTGGCAAAGGTTCTGTTAAGATTGTGCAAGAAGATGGCACTGTTGATTTTACTGTAGAAAACAGAGGAGAAGCCATTTTTGATGGTAGTGGCAATTATAATTTAATATTTACAGCAACAGGCTATGCAAATGCATTAACGGTTGCACTAACAGCCGAAGCACCAACAGAAGCTCCTACAGAGGCTCCAGCAACAACTACACAGCCAACAACAACTTCCAAACCCACTACAACAACAAGAACAAATTCTTCTGGTACATCTTCTACAACTGTAAGAAACGCAACAGCTAACAATACATCTAATAATACATCAAATAATACTACAAATAATAGTGCTACTACTTTAGATACTGGCAGTCCAAAAACAGGCGATAAATCTGCAATTCCAGTTGCAATGCTTGTAACAGCTAGTTTAATGGCAATCTTATCTAAGAAGAAAAAATAATTAATTCCAGTTTCCTTTCAGAAAAATGATAAACCCTGTACGATGCCTAAACAATTGTACAGGGTTTATATGTAAATTTTAAATTTTAGAACAGGAGAAATATTTTTATGCTATTTTTAATCTCAATGCTAATTGCTTGTGCAGTTTGATGGTTTTTTGCAAAGACTTTAAT
>CAMWUF010000280.1 GCA_947177375.1 uncultured Ruminococcus sp. | reverse complement strand
AATTATGGGCATTCTGTTAAAATAATCATTCACTATCCAGAAAAAGAACCCCCAGAATTTCTATATCACGGCACAGCAGAACGGTTCTTGCCGTCAATTCAGGAAAAAGGCTTATTACCCATGCAAAGATTATATGTTCATTTATCAAAAGATATCGAAACAGCAATCACTGTCGGAAAACGACATGGCAAGCCGTGTGTGTTTAAAATTCCAGCCAAAGCAATGCACGAACAAGGCTATATATTTTATCAAGCTCCAAATGGTGTCTGGCTGACAAAATTGATACCTGCAAATTTTTTAGAAAATATAGCAAAGCGTGTGGATTAATGCACACGCTCTGCTATTTTTAATAATAATTTTTCATCTTGTGCAGTAATTATCACCGTGTCGCCAGTGTGTAATTGCCCATGCAACCACATTCTGGACAAAGGACTTTCAATTTCCTGTGTTAAAAATCTCCGAATAGGACGTACGCCATAACGTGTTGTCTCAGGACAATTGGCAATCATTTGAATTGCTTTTGTTTCAAATTCTAAATATACTCCCATTTGTTGAGAACGTTCTGCTAATAAATTTAATTGCCGTTCTGTAATTTTTATCAAACTTTCCTGACTTAATTTTTCAAATACTAGAATTTCATCAATTCTGTTCAGAAATTCTAACGGCAGAACTTCTTGAAGTGTATGAATTGCCTGTGCTTGTTTCTGGGCTTGTGATTCTAAAAATCCAACAGTATGATGATTTTTATGCATGCCAATATTAGAAGTCATGAAAATCATACAATTTCGCAAACTGATTTTTCTGCCAGAACTATCTGTAATCATGCCTTCTTCTAAGATTTGCAATAAAATATGCAAAATATCTGGATGTGCTTTTTCAATTTCATCAAATAAAATAATACTACATGGTCTTCTTCTGAGATGTTCACAAAATTTTGTTTCTTCTTCAAATCCGACATATCCTGGAGGTGAACCAATTAATTTTGAAACAGCATGTTGTTCCATATATTCTGACATGTCTATTGTAAATAAAGCTTTTTCGCTTCCATAAAGCGTTTCTGCCAAAGCTTTCACAAGAGCAGTTTTGCCAATTCCTGTAGAACCTAAAAATAAAAATGACCCCACAGGACGTTGCATATCCCGAAAACCACTGCCTGCACGGCATACAGCATCACATAATTGCAAAATTGCTTCATCATGACCAATAATTTTTTTCTGTAAAGCTGTTTGTAAATTTATGAGACGTTCTTGTTCCGCAGAAGTCATTTGTTCTAAAGGAATTCCTGTTCTTAATGATGCGACATTAGCGACATCTTCTGTATGAACTTCTGCACAGACAGCATTTTTCAAAGACGCTCTTGCACAAGCTTCATCTAGTAAATCAATTGCTTTATCTGGAAAGCTTTTATCAGCAATATATTTCTGTGATAATTCTACACAAGATTTTAAAACAGATTCGTTTAAAAATACATGATGATAATTTTCATAATTTTCTTTTAAGCCGTTTAAAATATGCAAGGTTTGTTCTGGTGTTGGTTCTTGAATATTCACGCTTTGAAATCTTCTTGCCAATGCACCATCTTTTTCAATGCTTTTTGTGTATTCTACTGGAGTTGTTGCACCAATCATTCGCAAATCCCCTCTTGCAAGTCTTGGCTTTAGCATGTTAGCAGCGTCAATTGCACCCTCTGCTGCACCAGCTCCTACAATTGTATGCAATTCATCAATAAATAAAATAATTCTATTACTTCGTGTGACTTCGTCAATACAGTCTCTGATACGTTCTTCAAAATCTCCTCTGTATTTTGCACCAGCTAATAACGCCCCTAAATCTAATGCAAATATAAACATGCCTAATAACTGTGGCGGTACTTCTCCAGTTGCGAATTTCTTAGCAACACCCTGTACAATTGCCGTTTTTCCAACACCTGCTTCACCAATCAGGCAGGGATTATTTTTATTTTTTCTGGATAAAATCTGCAATACTCTGTCGATTTCTGTTTCTCTGCCAATTAATGGCTCATCAGATTCTGATGGTAATAATAATTTTCCATAGCGAAATAATTGTGGAAATTCTCCTTCTGTTGGCACATTGGGAATATTTGTAATTTTAGTCATATGACAAGCATGTTCGATTGCATCAATATCTACTTGCATTAATTCCAGTAATTCTGTTGCGGCACAATTTTCATCATGAAGCAAAGCCAATAAAATCCATTTTGTTCCCGTTTCCGTCATACCCGCAGAATCAGCAAGTGTTTGTGCATCATGAAACATTCTGTGTAATGCTGGTGTCATACTACTATAGTTAGGGGAAGTATGACTTCCTCTGCCAACAGTACGTAATAATTGCTGTGAAAATTGATATTCTGTTACTTGAAAATCCATTAAAATTTCAGAAGCTTTATTTGGATGCTGATGTAACAAACCTAATAAATAATGCTCTGTCCCAATATAGGTATGCCCCATTTCTCCTGCTAAATACATACCTGCTTCCAATGCGAGCATTGCGTTTTCTGAAAAACGGTCAATGTCATAATCATAATGTTGATTTTTATCATTGTGTTTCTGCATCAAAGCAATCTCTCCTTTCAGTCGCTCTCTATCTTTGATACAGTAACAGTATAGCACTTTTTTCATGAAATATTTGTCGTAACAGGAAAAAATAACAATTTATTGCCAAAATTTATTTCCTATCAGATTTCAAAATTTTTCAGTCACATATTTTATGCATTATCATATTATGT
>CAMWUF010000279.1 GCA_947177375.1 uncultured Ruminococcus sp. | reverse complement strand
TTTGCGAATCGCTTTCAAAACATGCATAACTAATATTTGTATTTCTATCTAATACATAGCTATCAGGTTTTTCAATATCTGCAATTTCTTGTTCAGCGTCTGCAATTTCCTGTTCAGCATCTGCAATTTTTTCATCAAATTCCTGTTTACCGTCCTGATATTCTTTCTGTCCGTCAGCAAATTTCTGTTTGCCGTCTTCGTATTCTGCTAAACCGTCTTGATATTTTTGCAAACCATCTTCATATTCTTTTTTACCATCCTGATATTTTTTTAAACCATCTTGATATTCTTGCTTACCAGTTTCATATTCTTTTAAGCCATCTTGATAAGCTTTTTCTGCTTCCTGGTATGCTTCTAAACCGTCCTGATATTCTTGTTTTCCTGTTTCATAATCTGCAAGTCCCTGTTCATATTCTATTCTTCCGTTATCTAATTTTTTTTGTCCTTCTTCCAGAGCTTGCCAACCAGCCGTAATTTCTTCTTGTTTTTCAGTTAATAAAGCCTGTTGTGCGTTCAGCTCCTGTAATCCAGTTTCTAATTGCGTTTTAGCAGATTCGATTTCTTTCCATGCAGAAGCAAGCTGTGCCTGTGTAGCTAAAAGCATTTGCTTTTGTTCTTCTGGCAAATAATCCCATGCTAATTCTGCTTGTGCAAACTGTGTATCAAATGCCTGTTGATTAGCTAATAATTCAGATTCTTTGGCAGATAATTCTGCTTGAGACTGTTCTAATACAGCTCTTGCTTCTGTAAGTTGTTTTTGTCCAGTTTCTAATTGCAATTGTCCCTCTTGTAATTGTTCCCGTGAGGAATCTAATTCTTGTTGTCCTGTGATTAATTCTTGTTCTGCTTCTTCCAGTTGTTTTTCTGCATTGTCAAGTTCTAATTTTGCATTTTCTAATTGTTCTTTTGCATTATCAAGCTCTTGTTTTCCGTCCTGAATTTCCTGCTCTGCGTCATCAAGTTTTTTTTCAGCATCTGATAATTCTTTTTCAGCATTTTCAACTTCTTTTTTACCAGTATCCAGTTCTTTTTTTGCATTGTTTAATTCTTGTTCTGCATCAGAAAGCTTTTTTTCAGAATCAGATAATTCTTTTTCAGCGTCTTGTAATTCTTGTTCGCCCTCTTTTTGTTTGTCTTTGAGTTCCTGTTTTCCGTCATTTAATTCTGATTCAGCATCAGCAATTATTCTATCATAGCGATGATTTGCTTGCTGTTGTGTCAAATCTTCCCAAATAATATCTTTTTCACTCATAAAATTTTTATATTTTTCAGAATAAATTTCCTCATTGCAATTAAATTTAATAAAAATTTCGCTATAATAATCTAAATCAAAATCTTCAGGCAAAATATATACAAATCCTGCAACACTACCGTTGCCAATGGAAGTTGTACCTCTTTCAAAATTCATATAATAAGAAGAATATGCTGTTCCAACCACTGTAAGTTTATGAAAATTTAACGAATCTATTGTATCTTGTGCATTTGAATTTGCAACAGTGATAACATCACCAATTTGTAAACCACTTGTTCCTGCATCAGCAAGGCATTCACCAGAATTTTCAGGTAAGTGACCTGTTGCTAATTGAATTTGATTGATATTTTTTGGCAAAGAATGTGTTTTAAATACATATTCTGTTTCGTTAAATAAATATAACACATCAAGCGTATTAGAACCCTCTGCATAACATACATCAGATTGTTTTTGAAATTCTTGTACATCTTGTTCTTCCCAGCCAAGTGTTGATAATAATCTATAATCATAAAATTGATAATCTTGCCAAAATTGATTGACTGTATTTACCATAGCGGGAGTTGTAATTCTGACACCTGTGAAAAAGCCTACACCTAGGGCAATAATTGCCAGAATTGCAAAAAATCTCCCAAAAGAGCCTTTAATTTCCCGTAAAGTTGTTTTATGCATTGCTCTCATGACAATCACCATTCAATTTCTGAAACATCAACAATATTTTCATTTTGATACATGCTTTCTACCATGCCATTTCTAACAGTAATAATTCTGTCTGCCATTGCAGATAACGCTTGATTATGAGTAATTACAATCACTGTCATACCAGTATTACGGCAAGTATCCTGCAATAATTTTAAAACTGCTTTTCCAGTATGATAATCTAATGCTCCTGTTGGTTCGTCACAAAGTAATAATTTAGGATTTTTTGCTAATGCTCTTGCAATGGCAACTCTTTGTTGTTCACCACCTGATAGCTGTGCTGGAAAATTTTTCATTCTGTCTTTTAAACCAACCTGCTCTAAAACTGTTTTTGCGTCTAATGGTTCACGGCAAATCTGTGCTGCAAGTTCCACATTTTCTAATGCTGTTAGATTTTGCACCAAATTATAAAACTGAAATACAAATCCAACATCATAACGTCTATATGCTGTCAATTGCTTTTTATTCAAGTGTGAAATTTCCGTACCATCAAGTTTTGCACTTCCACTAGTGAGCGTATCCATACCGCCAAGAATATTTAAAATTGTTGTCTTACCTGCACCAGATGCTCCTACGATAACGCAAAATTCACCTTTTTCAACTTCAAAATTGACATCACACAATGCTTGTATTTCCACTTCTCCTGTGTGATATGTTTTCTTGACATGCTCAAATGTTACATATGCACTCATGAAATTCTCCTTTCAAAATATACAATAATTATATTATTATAACATATTTTGCTTGTAAATTCAACAGGTTTCAGAAATTTTTTGGAGGCCCAAAAATGTGAGCCTATTT
>CAMWUF010000278.1 GCA_947177375.1 uncultured Ruminococcus sp. | reverse complement strand
TAATAATAATTATAAAATGGGCAATTATGATGTGATTATTATTGGGGCAGGTCATGCAGGTGTCGAAGCAGGACTTGCTTCTGCAAGATTAGGTTGTAAAACGCTGTTATTAACAATTTCATTAGACCAGATTGCCAATATGCCTTGTAATCCGTCAATTGGCGGTACGGCAAAAGGGCATTTGGTACGTGAAATTGACGCTTTAGGCGGAGAAATGGGAAAAGCTGCTGATAAATGTTTTATTCAAAGCAGAATGCTGAATAAAGGCAAAGGACCTGCTGTTCATAGTTTGCGTGTACAGGCTGACAGAATGAAATATCATGAATATATGAAACAAACTTGTGAACAACAAGAAAATTTATTTGTCAAACAAGGCGAAGCTTGTAAAATTCTAGTAGAAGATAGTAAAATTACTGGAATTATCACAAAATTAGGAGCTGTTTATTCTGCAAAAGCTGTTGTCATTGCAACAGGGACGTATTTAAAAGGCAAAATTCATATTGGTGAAGTGTCTTTTGAAAGTGGTCCTGATTCTGCATTGCCTGCAAATGGACTTTCAGACAGTTTACGGGAATATTTGCCATTAAGAAGATTCAAAACAGGTACGCCTTGCAGAGTGCATAAAAGAAGCATTAATTTTGCAGTTCTGGAAAAACAAGTCGGAGATGAGAATATTACGCCATTTTCGTTTGAAAATTATGATAAAAACATGCAAAATATTGTAGATTGCTATATTAGCTATACAAATCAGAACACACATGAAGTAATTAAAAATAATTTGCATCGGTCGCCATTGTATGCAGGAAAAATCGAAGGTGTAGGCCCTAGATATTGTCCATCTATTGAAGATAAAATTGTACGTTTTGCTGACAAAGAACGTCATCAATTATTTATTGAGCCTATGGGCTTAACAACAGAAGAATATTATTTACAGGGCATGTCGTCTTCTTTGCCTGAAGATGTGCAACTTGCATTTTTGAGAACGATTAAAGGCTTGGAACAAGTAGAAATTTTGCGTCCTGCTTATGCAATTGAATATGATTGCATTGACCCAACGGCATTAAAGCCAACTTTGGAAACAAAAGCAATTTCTGGTTTATTTGGTGCAGGGCAGTTTAACGGCAGTTCTGGCTATGAAGAAGCTGCTGCACAGGGGCTTGTTGCTGGAATTAATGCAAGTTTATTTGTCAGAAACAAACCGCAATTAATTTTGGACCGTTCAGGGTCTTATATCGGGACTTTAATAGATGATTTAGTCTATAAAGGCTGTAGTGACCCTTATCGCATGATGACTTCAAGAAGTGAATATCGATTAATTTTAAGACAAGATAATGCAGATTTCAGATTAATGCCCATAGGCAGAGAAATAGGCTTACTTCCAGAAGAACGCTATCAGAAAATGCTTGTAAAATATCAGCTTGTTGAAAAAGAAATTCAGCGTGTGAAAAAAACAAATCTTGCACCGAATCCAGAATTAAATCAAATGCTTGAAAATTATCAAACAGCACCATTGCAGACAGGCTGTAAAATTGCAGATTTAATACGCCGTCCGCAGTTAAATTACGCAGTTCTTGCCGAATTTGATAAAGACCGTCCAGAATTGTCACCTGAAATTCAGGAACAAGTAGAAATTCAAATTAAATATGAGGGGTATATTGCCCGTCAGAATGAAGCCATTGCAAAAGCCCAAAGCTTAGAACGAAAAAAATTACCTGAAAATATAGATTATAAAACAATAAAAGGTCTTTGCTTAGAAGCAAGTGAAAAGCTTAATAAACATAAGCCTGTGAATATTGCACAAGCATCTAGAATTTCAGGTGTTTCACCAGCAGATATTTCTGTATTGTTAGTATGGCTACATAATCAATCATAGTAATTTAAAACTAGCAAATTATAAAATTGCTAAAAAATGGTTATTACTAAGAAAGGAAATAATTTTCATATGGCAATATTACCAGAATATGAACAAGCAAAACAAGTATTTGAAACATATAATATAAATGTTCCACGTGGAACATTTGAAAAATTAGAAAACTATGCTGAATTTCTAGTAAATTATAATCAGCATGTGAATCTGACAGCGATTACAGACGGGAAAGAAATTTTAGAAAAGCATTTTTTAGATAGTTTTTTATTACAGCAATTAACAAGTGAATATTTTCCAGAATCAGCAAAATTATTAGATATTGGCAGTGGTGCAGGATTTCCAGCTGTGCCAGTCGCATTAATCAGACCAGATTTGCAAATTACGCTATTAGATAGCTTACAGAAAAGAATTATTTTTCTTGAAAAATTAAGAGAATTATTAAACTGCAATTATCATGCGATTCATGGACGTGCAGAAGATTTTGCAAAAAATCCAGAATATCGGGAAAATTTTGATATCGTCACAGCAAGAGCTGTTGCAAATTTGCCAGTATTAGCAGAATATTCTTTGCCTTATGTGAAAATAGGCGGTTATTGGATTGCGATGAAAGGACCTAATGAAGAAATTACACCTGCTTTAGAAGCAATTCAAGTATTAGGAGGCAAATTAATTAAATCTATTCCCTATCAGTTAAGCAATGGCGATGCAAGAATTTTATATCTTGTAAAAAAAATATCGCCTTGTCCGACAAAATACCCTCGCAAAATTGCTCAAATAAAGCAAAAGCCACTGTAACAAAAGCCGAATATGTTCGGAAATCCGTTATTTTTTGTGAAAATAACGGATTTTTTTTATAGCAATGATTTTCGGTATCTGTTATAATAAAATTACAGAG
>CAMWUF010000277.1 GCA_947177375.1 uncultured Ruminococcus sp. | reverse complement strand
TGAAAGACGGTGATGTGATGAAAGAAAAAACATACATAGGTTATGTTCGTGTGTCTAGTGTTGACCAGAACGAAGCCAGACAGCTAAAAGCATTAGAAAAATTTGGTAAACCAATGCATAGAATTTTCATTGATAAATGTAGTGGAAAGAGTACTGACCGCCCAGAGCTAAAGAAGATGCTTGACTATGTGCGTGATGGTGACGTTCTGGTTGTCAGTGAGTATGCTAGACTGGCTAGAAGTAGTGCGGATATGCTTAGACTTGTGGACGAACTTCAAGCAAAAGGTGTTGAAATTATCAGCTTAAGAGAACAGCTTGATACAACAACGCCACAAGGAAGATTCATTTTGTCTGTATTTGCAGGATTGGCAGAGCTAGAGCGTGAGACTATCAGAGAACGACAGCGAGAGGGCATTGCCATTGCCAAAGCAGCAGGAAAATACAAAGGTAGGCAACCAATTCCAGTTGACCTTACAGCGTTGCAAATGGAATGTAAGCTCTGGAGAGAGGGCAAACAGACGGCAAAAAGAACTATGCAAAAGTTGGGTATGAAGCCGAACCGCTTTTATAGAAAAGTCAAAGAATATGGTCTGTAATAACGCAAAATTTGAAAGTGTAAGAAAAAAGTGGTGACTGTATGAGATTTACTATTCCAGAAAGCAAAAAAGATTATTCAATTACAATTGATTTATGCTGGAAAGAACATTGTGATTTTTGTAAACGTTCTATCATGATGGTAGATGATAGTTTCTGTCTTTCGTATCATAGTGTTAGAGAAGTGCAACGTGAAATAGAAGAAAATTTTAAAAATCATTGGGTTTTTAATAGTTTTGTTAATGAAGATGCAATCGTTGTTTCAGATGAAACAAGAACCATTTCTGTAACCATTATCTATGAAGACATAGCCGATGCTTTTTGTTGTGAAGAATGCAAAAAGTTTGAAGAAAACTAATAAAAAAACAGCCTCTCACATTTGAAAGGCTGTTTTTAGTTAGCTATTTTTCAGTCAATGTTCCAGAGTAAGTCTTGCCATCAATGCTAACCGAAAAATATTTCTCTTGGTCTGGAGCTATGCAGTCAGATTCCTGATTTAGAATTTTATTGACTTCTGCTTGCACAGCATCGTAATCATACCCAGCATTGGTAAGTTTTTCTTTGCGTTCTGAACCGTTTCCCCATGTTCCAGCAAGTACTTCCTGTGCGATTTCAGAAATGTTTTTGCTTGGTACTTCTGTGGCTGTTTTGCTTACAAACATATCATAGTACTTCTGCCCTAATGTCGCACGATATGCCTTTGCTGTTGCAGAAGTGTCCGCAGGATGTTCTTAACTTTCTGTAAAGTCAGATGTTAATCTACCGACACTGTAAAAGTGATCGTATCCGTATAATTGCCAGTATAGAAAGCGTTGTCTTTGTTCAGTTCAGTGACAAAGCTCAGAATCGTCCTGCCTGAACCCTCACCGGCATTTACGGTCAGAACATTATAGTTATTTCCATCGGGGATGATAGTGTGATTGATCATAAGATGATAATCAATACCAGAACCACTGTTTTTGATGTGTTTCATTTGAAAATCATTCTGACTTGAAATAGTAATATTAAGAGCTTTACCATCATCAATTCGCACACCGTTTGCCTGTAGCGGTCTGTCTATCGCTCTTTCGCTGTCAGTGAAGTTCACACTTGCAGGAATTGTAACAGTATACTCTGTGTCCATGTCATAATTCACATTAATTTCTCCGCTTTTGTTTATGGAGTCCTGCTTGATATCTACTGCAAATGAATGAATTGGCAGCAATGCCAAGGCCATGACACCAATCACGGCGGCTGACAATAATTTTTTCATTCTGAATCCCTCCATTCAATAGATTGCGGTTTCATTTTATTATTACACATCTCTGTTATTTTACAATCAGATAAATTTTCATATCAGCATTGTTGGTGATGGATTTTTGCTCATCCATACAATATGGCTGAACGTGAATCACTGCTGTATAAATGCCTTCCTCAAGCACTCTGGAAAGTGTAATTTTTTGAATGTGCTTACTGGGTTCAACAAGTCCAGAGGTGTACAGTACTTCATAGTCTAACTCATTATCATCGTATAACCTTAGTTCAAAAGTCAGGTAATACAGCTCCTTGTTCTCTTCAGGATTATAAAAATCAACTGCTACTTCTTTTTGTCCGGCAGGAATTGTCATATAGTCTCTTCCAGAAATAGCTACACCCTGCTCAGCTGCATTTTCAGTATTGGACGGTTGTTTATCGTTTGCATCAGGATCAATTGTGATACCTACTCCGCTGACGGAAGGTGTAATTTCGTCTGTGATTTTACAATTACAATACTTTTTATTCTGACAAAGTAATATGCCAATGATGATTCCAAACATCAAAAAAATAAACAGAAGCAAGAAAATGATCCATTTTTCTTTATCATTCTTTTTTTGGTACATTGAATCACTTTCCTTCATTTCATGATAGGGGGGATATCCCCCATAGATATAATATGTTAATTTGTGCAAGTAGTGACATCATCGGAGGACATCTTTATTTCTAATGGAATGCATTGACAAAGGAGGGCAAAGAGAACCATGCAAAAGCTCGACATGAAACCGAACAGATTCTACAGAAAAGTGAAAGAATATGGTTTATAATAATAATTGAGAGTTGTTTTTAGCAACAGCCCCTAATTATCCCATTACTATTAATGTTTGTCATTTTTTAATAATTACTTATTTAGTAATTATAAATTTTTGAGCGGTATAGGAG
>CAMWUF010000276.1 GCA_947177375.1 uncultured Ruminococcus sp. | reverse complement strand
TTGTTAATATTTCATAATTTTATATAAAACTTTGTTTAAAATATTGTAACATATAACCTTTGCTTTTTGTTCATATCTATGTTATAATAATATTTAGAACAAGAATTGTTCATGATATTTTAATTTTTATTTTTCAAAATGAGGTGTACGTATGTTGACCAAAAAATGGAAACATTGTCTTGCAATAGTAACAGCATGTGCAACGCTTTTTACAGGTGTCCCTTTTGCAAATCAAACAGCAAAGGCTGATGATGCAGTGCTTGCATTTCCTGGAGCTGTTGGAGCAGGAAAATATGCGACTGGTGGTCGTGGCGGGGAAATTTACCATGTTACAAATCTAAATGACAGTGGTGAAGGTTCATTCCGTGATGCCGTAAGCAAATCGAATCGTATTGTTGTATTTGATGTCAGCGGTACAATTGAATTAGCAAGTAATATTGTTTGTCAAAGTAATATTACGATTGCTGGACAAACTGCCCCTGGCGGTTCAGGCATTACGCTGAAAAATTATAAATTTGGCATGGGTGGGAATAATATTATTGTTAGATTTATTAGCTCCCGTCCTGGACCTTATAAAGCAACTAGTTCTGGTAATGACGCTTGGGGCGGTAGTGGTGGCAGTAATTCCATTATAGACCACTGTTCTTTGGGTTGGAGTTCTGACGAACAATGGGGATTATATTCTAAAAATGATAATTATACCTGTCAATATTCTGTCATAGGTCCTGCGAACAGTTGGGGCGGTCATGATAAAGGCATTCATGGCTTTGGCATTATGTTCGGACGGTCTAATTTTAGTTTTGACCATAATTTAATTATTCATAACGTTTCCCGTAATTTCCGTGGCAAAGTAACTGACAAAAATGCTGCTGATTTTACAAATAATATTATTTATGACTGGGGTTATCAGACAACTTATGGCACAATCGGACATGTGAATTATGTCAATAATACACTGAAAGCTGGTAATTCTACAGTCAGTGGTTTCCATTATGCACAAGTTTCTGATTCAGAAAATTTCATGCTGTATTTATCTGGTAATAGAATTTTAAATCAAGATAATTCTGTCAGAAATGATGAAAATTCTAACTGGTCTGCGTTAAGCTATTCTGGCAATAAATCAGAAGATACTACCAAATCAGAAGAACATTTTAAAATTACTGCAAATAATGCAGATGTTTCTACCGTTTTAACAGCAGAAAGTGCAGAAGATTCTTATTATCATGTCATTGAATTTGCTGGCAACGGGATTGCATCTGATTTAAGAACGGCAATTGACAAACAATGTGCAGATGAAACCCTGAACGGCACAGGCTCTTGTAGTGGTACAGCAGAATATAATGCCTCCGTGACTGACCTTGATAAATATCATATTCAATGCGGTATTAGTTACACTTATCCAGATGCTGTTTTAGAAAAAGAAATTATCGACAGTGACAATGATGGTATGCCAGACGAATGGGAAGAATTGCGTGGCTTGAATCCGAATGACCCAAGTGATGCGAATGGTGATTATTGCGGTTTAGGTTATACAAATATTGAATATTATATTAATGATTTAACAGTAAATGCTTTTCCAGAGGGGACTGTTACACTTTCTCCAGAAACAGCAACTTTAACAGCAACTTCTGCATTTACACAGATAGAAGCAGAAGATTTCACAAGTCAATCAGGTATTCGTACGGAAGATACGTCTGATACATCTGGCAATCAAAATATTGGTTTTATTGAAAATGGCGATTATGCCATGTATAAGCGACTTGATTTTGAAGATGGTGCAAAGGCAGTTACAATGCGTATATCTGGTAATACAGCTGGCATAGAATTATATTTAGATAGTTTAGAGAATTCACCAGTTGCTAATATAGCTTTTGAAGGTACTGGCGGTTTTAGTCAATGGCAAGATAGGACATTTAATATACCCGAAATTACTGGTACACATGATTTATATATCAAATTTACTGGCGGTGAAGGTTACTTAATTAATCTCAACTGGTTTAGCTTCAGCAAAGACAGAATTGCTTTAAATGGCAGACTTGCAAAAGATTTGCTGGTTTATGATGATGAGAATGCCTCTGATTGGAAATTTGCAGATAATCTTGCTGTAAATTCTCTGATATTTGGCGACCGTGATTTTACTTTTACAAACGTTCCTGATTCGCTTCTGAATGCAGAACAAATTCTAACTGCTTGTGATTCTAAAAATGATACTGGAGCTGAATTAGCAAATTTTGTTTCTACAGAGAATATTACAGTTTCTATTGCATTAGATGACAGAATTGAAAATCTTCCTGCATGGCTTTCTGATTGGACAAAAACAGAATTAACTGCAACTAGTTCTAATGATGTGAATTTTATAATTTATCAAAAAGATTTTTCTGCAAATGATACAATTACATTAGGTACAACGGAACAGTCCGCTTACTGTGTGAATTATGCAATATTCTTACAGGAAACATCTACAGAACCTCCAGCAACAGAACCTTCAACAACAGAACCTCCAGCAACAGAACCTTCGACAACAGAGCCTTCAACAACGGAACTTTCGACAACAGAAGATACTAGCGAAGAAGAATCAAATAATCCTCTTTGGGGTGATGCTAATTTAGATGGTAATGTTGATATTCTTGATATTATTGCAGTAAATAAAACAATTCTTAGTCAAAGAGTTTTAGAATTACAAGGATTTTTAAATGCTGATGTTGACCAGAACAAACAAATTACTCCTACAGATTCTTTGAATATTATGAAATTAATTGTTCATTGATTAACAA
>CAMWUF010000275.1 GCA_947177375.1 uncultured Ruminococcus sp. | reverse complement strand
AGCACAGGCACAGGCTGATGCAAATAAATTAATTGAAGCATCACTGTCTGATAAAGTTCTTGTGTATAATCAAATTGATAAATGGAACGGCGTATTGCAAAAAGTAACAAGTGGTAATAATAATTTAATGATTGATATCCCAATAGAAGAAAATAATAATAATAATTCTCAGAATGCAGATTCTCAGAATTCTGAAAATGCAGAATAAAAAATTTTTTTGAAAAAACGCTTGACAAATAGGTTAAGATATGCTATAATAACAAAGTCGTATTCTAAAGACAGTCGGTAGATGTGAATTATAAATCCGACCGAGGAGTGCAATTAGATTGATTTATCAAGCTTTTTCTGCTCCTCTGTGCTTTACAGGGGAGTTTTTGTTCTCCATACGATGCGTTATATTAAACTGCTATGTGGAGGTGAATGTTTATGCCAAGTGCAAAGGTTCTTGAATCTAAGCAAGCAAGAGTTGCAGAATTGTCTGAATTGTTTAAAAACAGTGTTTCTGTTGTTCTGGTTGACTACAGAGGTATTACTGTAGAACAGGATACGAAATTAAGAAAAGAACTTCGTGAAGCTGATGTAAAGTATTTTGTTGAAAAAAATACAATGTTAAAACGTGCATTTAATGCAAACGGTATCACAGATTTTGATGATGTTCTGAATGGTACAACTGCTATTGCAGTTTCTGCAACTGACCAGACAGCCCCAGCTCGTATTTTGGGTGAATTTGCTGAAAAATCTGAAAACTTCAAATTAAAAGCAGGTTCTGTTGAGGGTGAATATTTTGACGAAACGAAAATTTTGGCTTTGTCCAAAATTCCGTCCAAAGATGTATTGCTTGCTCAATTGGTTGGTTCTCTGCAAGGTCCTATCCAGAAATTGGCTGCATTATTGCAGGCTGTTGTGGACAAAGACCAAACACCAGAAGAAACTGCATAAATTTTTTCATGTGTGCAAGGTGTGCTAAGCTTGTAGCCTAAAACAAGTAATTAAAATTATTATTTAAATTTTTTGAAAAGGAGATTTTTTATCATGGCATCTGAAAAAACACAAAAGTTTATTGAAGATATTAAGGCTCTCACAGTTCTGGAATTGGCAGAATTAGTAGAAGCAATTCAGGAAGAATTCGGCGTAACAGCAGCAGTTGCAGCAGCTCCAGTAGGTGGCGGTGCAGCAGCCGTTGAAGAAAAGACAGAATTTGACGTAGTTCTTACATCTTTCGGCGATAAAAAAATGGCTGTTATTAAAGCTGTTAAAGACGTTCTTGGTCTTGGTCTGAAAGAAGCTAAGGCTGTTGTAGAAGAAGCACCTAAGGCTTTGAAAGAAGGCGTTTCTAAGGCTGAAGCTGAAGAACTCAAGGCTAAGCTCGAAGAAGCTGGTGCAACTATCGAAATCAAGTAAGATTTCTAGTATGATTGAAATAAAACTGCTCTCATTGCCAATGGCATGGGAGCAGTTTTTTATTGATATGATTATAAAAAAGCCTGTGTTAAAATTAATAATGCCACTCCTGGAATTCCAAAAATACCACATGTTAATAAATTTGTCGTGCATAATGTAGGTGCAAAGCCAATTGTTTCGCCGTAAAAATGTAATAAAAATAATAAAATTAATCCTGTGCTACTTCCTAATAAAAATGCTCTGATACGTTTTTTATGAAAGAAATAAAAAATCAAAAGACATAAAATTCCTGCTATCCATAACAGCCAATAAAAATAATTTCTTAAAAAATCCATTATTTTCGCTCCTTGTGTTAATATTATGATATTATAGCATAATATATGCAATTGCAATTAATAATTCTAATTCTGCACCTTCTTTGTAGAGCAAATATAATAATGCTAACAAAGCTAATTTTTCGCCGTCCCAATCAGTAAGCATTTTTTTTAAATCTTCTGATAAATGCAAATGCTCCAGCAAGTCTGGTTTTGGTTTAGGCTTTGGTGGCATAGACGAAAATGATTCAGGAGGTAATGGAGGCATAGCACGGCGTTGCATTTCTTTAGAACGCCGAATCGCATCTTGTCGCATTGCATCAAAACTTTGTTGTGGATAACGTGCCACGCCTATCACCTCTTGAATATAATAATATTAATTTATGATAATAAATTTTGTAACATGCCTGTTTCTTGCAAATTTTTCCAGATATTCCATAAATGCAATAATTTGACAGCTTTGTCAATTTTTAATTGCCTTTGTTCTCCCAGATGCGGTCGTAAAGCTAATAATAATGCTGTATTTTTATCTGGTTCGCAATTCTGATGAAATAATTCCTGTGCTTTCATGAGCATATTAGAATCAAAATGATTAAAATCTTGTGCAGGCGGTGAATTATTATTATTATTATTATTATTATTGCTATTATCACTGGTTTTCAGCATTTGTGCAAGTTCTGAAATCTGTTGCATTGTTTCCTTGTCGGACATGACTTCTTGCATCTTGCCGAGCAGGTTTTCCATTATTGACCGCCTGTTAATTTCTGATAAATTGCTTTTGCCTGTGGTGTACTCATGAGTTTTTCAACGATTTGAGGATTTTTAATTGCCTGTTGAAATTTACTTGCATCAGACTGACTCATATTTTTGATTGCATTATCAAATTTTCCTGCTTTTAATTCTCGCTCTAACTGTTCTGGAGGAATGCCTAATTTCTGGCTGACGACTTTTAATAAGCCGTCTAAATTTTGCTGATTAATATTATCCATAAAAAAACACCTTTCTTTCACAAAAACTGTATTGTAATTTTTTACAGTTTGTGTTATAATATACTAGATAGGAG
>CAMWUF010000274.1 GCA_947177375.1 uncultured Ruminococcus sp. | reverse complement strand
TCGTTATATATTTTTTCAATACTTGCGTCATTCAGTGTAAAAGCCAATATATTAGCTTTTTTGGCAAAGCCGTTTCAGAAAATTTGTCAAAAATTATTACATACAGATGCTATTTTTATCATGATTATTTTATTTTCACAAATTGGCGGTTATCCAGTTGGTTCGCAAATATTACATAGCATGCATCAGGATAATTATATTTCTGAACAACAAGAACAAAATTTATTATGCGTGTGCATGGGGTGTGGATTTGGATTTTTACTAGGCACAGTCGGCGGAAATATCAAACTTGCATTTTGGTTATGGGTCATTTTAAGCATGCCAAATATCATAATAGGCTTGTTTATGATTAGAAATATGCAGATAATAGCAAATTTTGATAAACATCATCAAAAGTCATTTACGCAGATTTTTACAGAAAGTGTAGAAAATGGAGCGTTGGCAATGTTTAAAATTACCGCAATGATTCTGGCATTTGCTGGATTTATGGGAATTGTCAAAGCAATATTGCCGAATTTAAATAGTATGATTCATAGCATTCTGGAAGTAAGCTGTGTCACAGAATATTTGCAACAAGGCGGTAGTCTTGCTATTGTCGCAAGTTTATTATCTTTTGGCGGAATCTGTGTGCATTTACAAATTTCTGCAATTACTGAAAATTGTTTAAATTTAAAAAAATTTTGGCTTTATCGGATTTTTATAGCAGGTATTGTATATCTAATCTGTAAATTTAGTATATCTAGAATCATTTCAGAAAGCATTCCCGTTTTTTTATCTAGCAATACAGCTCCTGTTATGGAGAGTAGTAATTTAATTGCTAGTTGTTGTTTACTGGTAATGTCGATATTTTTAATAAAAAAATATTATTTTTTTCGTAAATGATTGACAAATTCAAAAAAATAAGATAAAATAAAGATATAAATACAAAGGAGGTTTTAGCAATGCGAATTTTGAAAAAATTAATGGCAGGCATTTCTGCATTAACGCTTTGTGCTGGAATGACAATTTCAGGATTTTCAGGAGCTGTTCAGGCAAATGCTGTAGATGACAACAATGATGACTGGCTTCATGCTGTCGGAAGCAGATTATATGACAAAGACGGCAATGAAGTTTGGCTGACTGGTGCAAACTGGTTTGGATTTAACTGCGGTGAAAATTTAGCACATGGATTATATGCAGCAGACTGTGATGAATTTTTAGCAAGCGTGGCAAATCATGGAATTAATATTATTCGTATGCCAATTTCAACGGAATTATTAGTTTCATGGATGAATGGCACACCAAATGAAGTTTCCAGTGTCAATGCAGGATATAGTCCGCCAACAGATGAAGTTGGTGAAGATGGCAGTATTACGCCAGCAGGTTCTTATGTCAATATGAATAAAGATTTTGTGGAATCTGACGGCAAGACAGTAAAAAATAGTCTGGAAATTTTTGATGTTATCATGCAGAAAATGAAAAAATATGGTCTGAAAGTATTAATTGATGTACACAGTCCTACTGCACATAATTCAGGGCATAATTATAATCTTTGGTATTATAATTCTGAGGCGGAAGCCTGTGATACAATGGCAATTGATGCAGATGGCAAGGAAGTAAGTTTCCAGGATTGGATTGATTCTATTACATGGCTTGCAGAACGTTACGCAAATGATGACACAATTTTAGCTTATGATTTAAAAAACGAACCGCACGGCAAAAGAGGTTATGACGGCACAACTTGCCCTAATGGTATTGCAAGATGGGACGATACAGAGTTAGAAAATAACTGGGCTTATGCTGCAACAAAATGCGGAAAATCTATTCTGAACGTCAATCCGAATGCTTTAATTTTAATTGAAGGTGTTGAACAATATCCCAAAACAGATAAGGGCTATACTTATGACACAGCGGATATTTGGCAGGCTTCTGCAGAAGTTTCTCCATGGTATGGTGCATGGTGGGGTGGTAATCTCAGAGGTGTAAAAGATTATCCGATTGATTTTGGCGATGCTAAGAAAAATAGTCAGATTGTATATTCTCCACATGATTATGGACCTTCTGTTTATGAACAGACATGGTTTGATAAAGATTTTACAACACAGACTTTGCTTGATGATTACTGGTATGATACTTGGGCATATATTAATCAAGAAGACATTGCACCATTACTAATTGGCGAATGGGGCGGACATATGGACGGTGGCAAGAATCAAAAATGGATGACTTTGCTCCGTGATTACATGATTGATCATCATATTAATCATACATTCTGGTGTCTGAATCCTAATTCAGGTGACACAGGCGGATTATTAGGCTATGATTTTATAACTTGGGACGATGATAAATATGATTTATTTGAACCGTCTTTATGGCAGACTTCTAAAACTGGGACTTATATTGGACTTGACCACCAGCACAAGCTCGGCGATTCTGGTCTGACAGTAACAGAATATTATAATTCTTATGCAAGTGCAGAGGGCAGCAATCTTGACGCTGGCGACAAGACAGACCCTGTTGCGCCTCAAACTACAGATTCAACGACAGAACCAACAACACAAGATACAACCAATACACCAAATAATTCAGAACCAGATACAACTACTAGTATGCTTGGAGATGTAAACTGTGACGGAGAAATTGACATTCTTGATATTGTTGCATTAAATAAATCAATTCTTGGACAGAAAAAATTAAATCAACAGGAATTTAAAAACGCTGATGTTGATAAAAACGGCAAGGCAGAACCTGTTGATTCTCTGAATATTATGAATTATATTGTAAAATTAATTACAGATTTTGAT
>CAMWUF010000273.1 GCA_947177375.1 uncultured Ruminococcus sp. | reverse complement strand
GTATGCCAAGAAGAGGAGAGAATATCTATAAACGGAAAGATGGTCGCTGGGAAGGACGTTATAAATGCGGATATGATGATACTGGAAAGGCTCGTTATCGTTCGATTTATGCCAGAACTTATCAGGAAGTGCGTGAGAAATTACATAAGCTCAAATCAACAGTAGCCAATTTTGTTTCATCAGGAAAAACAACAGTAAAAGAATTGTCTGAGGAATGGTTCAGAGCAGTTAAATTAAAAGTAAAGACTTCTACATATGCCTGCTACAATATGAAATTTATCAAACATATCCTGCCTGTATTTGGCGGTGTAGCTTATAATAAGCTGACGGCTGACAGTATACATGAATTTATTGAAAATAAACTGAAAGAAGGATTTTCTGTAAAATATGTGAGCGATATAATCATTGTTTTCAAGTCAATGGCAAAATATATTTCAAAGGTTCATGGTTATGCCAATCCGCTTGAAAACGTAATTCTGCCGAAGAAAGCAAAGAAAGATATGAAACTGCTGTCAAAATCGGAGCAGGAAAAGTTATGTAGATTTTTGTGCAATCATCCGAACCATACAAAATTAGGAATCCTGTTGAGCTATTATGCAGGGCTTAGAATTGGTGAGGTATGTGGCTTGAAATGGTGTGATATTGACTTGAATAAAGGAATTCTCAAAGTAGAACGGACAGTACAGCGTATCTATGAAAATGGTTCTACAAGGCTGATAATGGATACTCCAAAGAGCAGTAGTTCTGTCAGAGAAATTCCACTGCCGAAATTTCTTGTTGAGATTCTAAGAAAGTTAAAATCAGATGATTCTGCATATGTCTTATCAGGAACAGACAAATTGATTGAACCTCGTACGCTGCAATATCGTTTCAAGGCTCTGCTGAAAAAAGCTGATTTACCGTCAATCAATTACCATTCACTCCGTCATATGTTTGATACCAATTGTATTGCACTTAGATTCGATGTCAAAACATTGTCGGAGCTGTTAGGTCATGCAGCAGTAGAAACTACACTGAACCGCTATGTTCATTCTTCTATGGAGCGTAAAACAGCTTGTATGAGCTTGATTCGAGCAGCATAAAAATCTTTTTGACCGTCAGAAATTCCGTCATATATTATGCTTAAATCTGCTGTATTTGGATGTTTGTACAGGTCATTTCCTGAATTGCGGTATTTTGCGAAAGGCAAAATTCAGTGCTTATATCTTAAATTATATCACATTCTGAATAGGATTACAAGCCGATTGATTGAATGCTAGGGAAACCATAATCACTATCAGAATAGAAAGGAGTGGACTAATATGTTTGAGTTTGAACTTATGACAAAAGTAAATTCGGGATTGAATGCAAGTTGTAGTCCTAACGAGTGTTCACCAGTAGAAACTACACCTTGTGGACCTGATTATGGTTCTGATTGTATGCCTGATTGTGATCCATCTGATGATTGGTAAGAACTATGATTAGATTGATGAAGTGATGCGGTTTTATAACCGCATTGTTTCATAATATGAAAGGAAAACTAATATGTTTGATTTAGAACCTTTAATTACAGGTTAAAATAGCAATTTTGATGAATGTCTGCCTGAATGTTTGCCTTTTGAAGAAAGTTTAAGTAAAGCATTAAAGGATACACATGGAAAAACAATTGAAGAACTTGAAAAACAGTGGGCTGAAGAAGATGAAGAAGCTAAAGAAAAGGCTGAGGAATATATAGAAGATTTAAAATATAGCTCAATTGATTTTGAAAATGATGATGAGTATTCTTCTGGCGAAGCTATTCCTGATTGTAATCCATGGAGAGAATAAATATGTACTACTGTTTTAATAATAACATTTATCTTGTAAAAGGTAAATCAAAAGATTGTATCTATGATTTAGGAAATAAAAAATTATATCATATTCAAAAGGCATTTTCTGCTTTGATTGAGAAAGTCTGTTCAGTTGATATGGACGAGTTGAATTTAACAGATGAAGAAAATAAAGCAATAGAAAATCTTAAAAATATTGGTTTGATTGATGTTTCAAATGAAATAAAACCACTCGTAGATATAAAAAGTCTTGTTACAGATTTTGATATTAAATTTGTGTGGATTGAGGTTTGTACGTTTTGTAATCTCAAATGCAAACATTGTTACAATGAATCCTCTGCACAATGTCATGAAACAATGTCATTTGATGACTTCAAAAAGGTTTGTTATGAATTGCTGGATATTGGTGTAAGGAAAGTTCAGCTTATTGGTGGAGAACCTTTTTGTCATGTAGATATCAAAGAAATGCTTAAATATGCATCAGAAAGATTTGAGTTTGTAGAGGTATTTACAAATGGTATCTTGATAAATGAACAGTGGTGTGAGTTCTTTAGGGACAGCAATATTCATGTAGCAATGTCAGTTTATTCTTATAATGCAGGAGAACACGATAAAGTTACATTACATAAAGGTTCTCATACTAAAACTGTTCATTCAGTTGAACTTTTAAAACGATATAATATTCCACATAGAATTGCTACCGTTTATATGAAAGGAATTTCTATTGGAGAAAAAAACACTGATTTATACACGATAAATCCTCAAAAAGATGTCATTCGTATGGCTGGTAGAGGAAATATTAGGCTTTTAACACCAGAATTATTAAAGCGAAAGCTGATAACCAAAGAAACTTTTTCTCATACATTAAATCCTGAAGCAATTGCTTGTAATGTAAATGGAAATCGTTGTTTTGCATCAAAGCTGTATATATCTGCGGACTTGGAAGTATATCCGTGTGTTATGGAACGCCGTTTTTCTC
>CAMWUF010000272.1 GCA_947177375.1 uncultured Ruminococcus sp. | reverse complement strand
GCCCAACACCCAATTGAGCCAAGAAATGCCTCCCGTCTTATGGCAGTTGATAAAACTACTGGTGAAATCCAACATAAGCATTTTTATGATTTAATTCATTTATTAAAATCTGGTGATTTGCTAGTATTAAATGATTCCAGAGTATTGCCAGCCAGACTTTATGGCGAAAAAGAAAGTACAAATAGTTTTGTAGAATTTTTATTATTAAATCAAGTCGGCAATAAGCAATGGGAAATCATTTGTCGTCCAGGAAAAAAATGCAAAGTTGGTACAAAATTTAAATTTGGCAATGGAAGATTACTTGCTGAAATTTTAGAAGTCAAACCTGATGGAAATCGAATTGTACAATTTACCTGTGACGGCAATTTTTACACTGCTCTGGAAGAAATTGGACAAATGCCTTTACCGCCTTATATTACAGAAAAATTGCAGGACAAAGAACGTTATCAGACAGTTTATTCCCGTGAATTAGGTTCTGCTGCCGCACCTACAGCAGGTTTGCATTTTACAAAAGAAATGCTTTTAGAATTACAGAACAAAGGTGTTCAGCTTGCTTATGTAACTTTGCATGTTGGTTTGGGAACATTTCGTCCCGTAAAAGAAGAAAATATTTTACAGCATCATATGCATACAGAGCATTTTGTGTTACCACAGGAAACAGCAGATTTAATTCAGCAGACAAAAAAAAATAATGGTCGTGTCATTGCTGTTGGCACAACTTCTTGTCGAACTTTAGAAAGTGCAGTAAAATATTATACTAATTCTAATCAAATACAAGCTTGTGAGGGTGATACAGATATTTTTATTTATCCTGGTTATCAATTTAAAATCATTGACGGGTTAATTACAAATTTTCATCTGCCAGAAAGTACATTAATTATGCTGGTTTCTGCATTTATGGGCTATGAAAATACAATGCATGCGTATCAAGTTGCTGTGCAGGAACAATATCGTTTTTTTTCATTTGGTGATGCTATGCTGATTTGTTAATTTTTAAAAATTTTAGTAAAACTATTGACAAAACTATTAAAAAATGATATAATATATTTTATATTACTATGAAAGGAAAAGCTATTTATCTAAATTTTAAATAGCAGAGCATGAATATGAAAATTATTACAGTAGATGAAAGCCGTTGTGTTGGCTGTAATGCTTGTGTGCGTGTCTGTCCAGTACATGCTAATGTTACACGTCTGAAAGAGGGAACAACAGATGAATTTGTTACAGGCATTGACAGTGAAGCTTGTATTAACTGTGGAGAATGTGTAAAAGTTTGTATGCATCATGCAAGAGGATTCAATGATAATATTGATGAATTTATTGAGGCTTTTGAAAATAAAAAGCCAATCATTTTAATTGTTGCTCCAGCGGTTCGGACAAGTTTCCCAGATGGTGCTTGGCGAGTGCTTTTGTCATGGCTGAAAAAAAATGGAAATTGTACAATTTATGATGTTGGTTATGGAGCTGATATTTGTACGTTCATGTATAATAAATATATGAAAGAAAATAATAATAAAAAACTAGTGACGCAACCTTGTCCTGCAATTGTAAATTATATTCAGAAATATAAACCTGAATATTTGCAATATTTATCACCAGTACTTAGTCCAGCAGGGTGTTTAGCTGTCTGGTTAAAAAAATATCGCAAAGAAACGAAACCAATGTTTATGTTGTCACCTTGTATTGCCAAAACAAGCGAAGCAGAAAGAGAACATGCATTTGATTATAACGTTACATTTCAACATCTTGAAAAATATTTGTCTAAAAAAGGCATTCGATGGGAAGAAAATGCACAATTTGAATTTGATGCATTAGAGGGCAGTATTGGCAGATTATATCCTATGCCAGGAGGACTCAAAGAAACACTTACAATGCTAAATCAAAGTCTTGTGATTCGTAATGCAGAAGGCCCGCATTCTGTATATGATAGAATTGAACGTTATTTCCAGACAGAAGATAGTCAAAAACCAGATGTTTTAGATGTTTTAAATTGCCAATACGGCTGTAATCATGGAACAGCTTTGCCAAAAGAACCATCAACATTAATGGAAATTGAAACGACTATGGACGAAATTGCAACTAGAAGTATTCGTGAAACACAAGGCGGTTTTTTTGGAATCGGCAAATTCAGGAGATTCAAAGAATTTGACAAGACTTTAAAATTAGCAGATTTTACTACAACCTATCATGATGAGCATGTACATACACAAAATCCTACTACAGAAGATTATACCAGAATTTTTGAAAGTATGCATAAATTTGATATTGCATCTCAGAATGTGAACTGTGGTGCATGTGGCTATAAAACATGCCGTGACATGGTCTGTGCCATTTTCCGTGGCATGAATGTTCGTGAAAACTGTATTTATTATCTGAAACATAGTTTAAAAGATAGTTACAGCAAACTCAAAGAAGTATATAACGCTTGTGTAGAAGAAGTGGCAAAAATAAATCAAGTAAGTACACAAATCATAGAAAATAAAAATAATATTTTATCTGGTTCAGGTGATATGCAAGAACAAATGCAAGCAATGTCTGATTCCCTTTCTGAACTGTCAGAACTGTCAAGCAAAATTCAACAAGTGATGACGCAAAATAAATAAACTTGTAAAAAATTAATTAAAACACCCCATGTATTTTGTGCTACATGAGGGTGTTATTTTTTAACTCTTGTTTTTAGCTTTTACCCTTGATAGCAAAATAAATCATAGCAACTAAAAATGCAATCAAACCAATTAATTCAGCAATTTGCAGAAGCAGCGAGAATGCATTGGGGTATTGAAAATAATTTACACTG
>CAMWUF010000271.1 GCA_947177375.1 uncultured Ruminococcus sp. | reverse complement strand
ACATGGAACATAGAAACGGAGGAAAATTTACTTATGATACAGCCTTATTATCAAAACAGAGAACTCTCTTGGATTGCGTTTAATACAAGAGTGTTGGAAGAAGCAGAAGACCCAAATGTGCCGTTATTAGAACAGCTTAGTTTTTCAGCAATTTATCAAAGCAATTTAGACGAATTTGTACAAGTACGTGTTGGGACAATGCTTGACAGAATGAAAGAAACTCCAAAAGAAAAAGATTCCCGTACTGGTATGAAACCTAAAGAACAGTTAAATGCTATGTTACAGCAAATTTCTGATTTATTACCTCGTAAGGATAATGCTTATTTTCATACAATGGAAAAATTACAGGACTATGGCATTATTCATGTCACATTTGCAGATGCTACGCCAGAGGAAAAATCTTTTTTGGAGCTTTATTTTAAACGTGAAATAAAGCCTTTATTATCACCAATTATTATTGACAAACGACAGCCATTTCCATTTTTGAGAAATAAAGAAATTTATATTGCAGTGCATTTAGCATCAAAATCAGGTGTGAAACTTGGAATTATTCCAGCAGGTGCAGGACAGACAGACAGAGTGATTCGGCTTGATAAAACAGGAAGATTTATTTTACTAGAAGATATTATTTTGCATTTTGCACCGCAAGCTTTTAAAAATTATAAAGTCCTTGATTCAGCTTTGATTCGCATTACCAGAAATGCAGATATTCGCTTTGAGGGTTCGGCAGCAGATGAACAGACAGATTTCCGTGATATTATGGAAAGCTTGCTTAGAAAACGTAAAAAACGAGAACCTGTAAGATTACAAATGAACAGTATGCTAAATAAAGACGCTATGGAATATTTGCTGAAAAAATTAAAACTCTCAAAAAAGCAATTATTTTTAGAACAAACACCTTTGGATTTGTCTTTTGTCTATAAGCTTGGTGATGCTCCAGAATTAAAATATTCTGTCAATAAGCCTCAGCTAAGACCTGATATTTCTACCAGAACAGATATTATGTCACAAATTGCAGAACGTGATATTTTATTATCTTATCCATATGAATCTATTTCACCGTTTTTGCGTTTATTGCAGGAAGCGTCAATAGACCCTGATGTGATTTCTATTAAAATTACGCTATACAGATTAGCTTCTAATAGTCAAGTGATTGAATCACTTTGTCAAGCCGCTGAAAATGGAAAACAAGTGCTTGTTATGGTAGAACTCCGTGCAAGATTTGATGAAGAAAATAATATTCATTGGGCAGAACGTTTAATTGATGCAGGCTGTACGGTAATTTATGGCCCTCATAATATGAAAGTACATTCTAAGCTTTTATTAATTACCAGAAAATCAGATGATAAAATTCAAAATTTTGTGCAGATTGGCACAGGTAATTATAACGAAAAAACTTCAAGATTATATACAGATTTATCATTGATGACAGCAAATCCTGAAATTGCCGAAGATGCAAAACATGTTTTTGATGCACTTTCTACAGATAGTCTTGTAGAACATACAAAGCAATTGCTTGTCGCACCATTATGTTTAAGAACAAGAATTTTAGAAATGCTAGATGAAGAAATTGCCCATGCCCGAAATCATGAAGAAGCATATTTTGCTGCAAAAGTAAATTCTATCAGCGACCGTGCTATTATGGATAAACTCTGTGAAGCATCTCAGGCTGGTGTAACAATAGAACTTGTTGTACGTGGTATTTGTTGCTTAAAGCCCAATGTTCCTGGCTATACAGATAATATTAAAATTGTCAGCCTTGTAGGACGTTATTTAGAACATAGCAGAATTTATATTTTTGGTAAAGAAAACCGTCAAAAAGTATATATTAGCTCAGCAGATTTTATGACAAGAAATACCGTTCACCGTGTAGAAGTTGCTACACCAATTCTTGATAAAAAATTACAGCAACAAGCGGTAAATTTAGTAAAATTATGCTTGGCAGATAATACAAAGGCACGTATCGGGCAACCAGATGGTACATTTCAGCATTGCATTCCTGTTACAGATAATACTGCAATCAATGCACAGGAAATGCAATATCAAAATGCAGTTTCTAATGCTAAATTATTATCATAAAGGGGAAATTTTATGCAGGAATCAAAACAGGAATTACAAGAAAATTCTGGTTCTGAAATTTTTAAACAACAAGTAGTAAAATTTATCTGGACGTTTCTCACAATTGCCGCTGCGATTTTATTTTATTATTTAATTCAATATCTGGGCAGTATTTCTAAATTTTTTCTATCTGTCATAAATGGAATCAGCCCTGTCATATCGGGCTTAGTGCTTGCCTATTTACTGGAACCAATCTGTAATTTTTGGGAAAGGAATTTGCTATCATGGCGTTTGCCAAAAAGTAAAAATCCTGAAAAAACAATGAAAAAAGTGCATGTTGCTTCCGCAATTTTAATGGTAATTTCCGCATTTGCAATTATTGCATTGCTGTTATTATTAATTGTTCCTGAAATTTATAATAGCATTACTGGAATTGGAAAGACATTACCATCACAAATTGAAAATATTTCTTATCGACTTAAAAATCAAACTTTTTTTGATGGCTCTACAGCAATTAGCGGATATGCCAATAATGCATTGTTAAGTGTATTTCAATCTGTGGAAAAATGGATTGTAACAGATTTGCCGTCACAGGCACAGAAAATTATTAATTATTTTTATACAGGTGTCAAAAGCGTTTTTAATGTTGTCTATAATTTAGTCATTGGCTTAATTTTATCTATGTATATTATGATTGATAAAGAAAAATTATTTCGTCAGGTCAGAAAAATCACATATAGTAT
>CAMWUF010000270.1 GCA_947177375.1 uncultured Ruminococcus sp. | reverse complement strand
GTATAGATTCAAGAATATTAGAATTGCAATTATTATTTTCGCAATTCTGACCTAGTGCAGATAATAAATCTTTACTATTGCAAGTTTTTCCATTAATTACACAAGTATTATCTTTGCAAGTACTACTATCAGAATTATGATTTAGTTCAGATAATAAGTCCTGTAAACTGCAAGATTTTCCATTAATTGTGCAAGTGCCGTCCTTGCAGATAATCACAGGGCAGTTGTCACCAATACAAGGAGTCGTTACTGGCTGTGAGGGAACAGCATTATTATCTTGATTATTTTGGGAATTATCTTGTGTTGGCTTATCTGGCACAGATGGCGTTATAGTTGGTGTTGTTGTAACTGAATTATTTACAGAATTATCTACAGAAATACCACCAGCAAAAACTTGTGTCCAGTACAACACACCATTTTCAGAGACAACTCCAATGCCAATAGAATCAAAATTTTCACTTAAAATATTTGCCCTATGCCCTGAAGAATTCATCCAGCCTGTCATAACATCTTCTGGAGTTGCATAACCGTAAGCTATATTTTCTCCAGTCGTTTTCCAAGTCACACTAAATTCATTCAAAACAGTGGAACAATTAGAACCGTCTGGACGAGTGTGAGAAAATAGTGTAACTAGCTCTTGAGAACGTTTTGTTGCTGCATTGTTTAAAGCAGGAATTACTTGTAAAGCATTCAGTCCTTGTTTGGCACGTTCCTGATTCACAAGAGAAACAACTTCATTTGCATAATCCTGTAAAGAAATATTTGCAGAAGCAGATTCTTTTGCAAATGCCTTTACAGGTGTCGCAACAAGAGTTGTTCCTGCTGATGTTGCCATTAAAATGGCACAGATACCAGCAATTAATTTTTTAGATTTCATGAGAATTAACTCCTTTCAAGATTTAAAATTTAGATTTTTTGCTGTGAAGCATAAACTAATCATAACATGATTTGTGCATAATGTCAAGAAACAATATTTTCCAAGCATAAAATTTAGAAGCATTGCCAGAAATCAGAACATAAAAATTTAGTGAAATTTCCTAAAATCAGGGAGCTGTTTTTATACAAATCGCAGAAAAATTAGCAATTATCTTGTGAATTTCAGGAAAATCTGTTAGAATAATTCTATGAAAATTTACAGAAATTCACAGGAGGGGTTTTATGAAATTTAGAAAATATATTGCTATTTTATCTATTATTTGCCTATTCGGAACAGGAACAGCTCCTGTTGGAAAAAATATAAATATTAATATTACAGCAACAGCAGAAAATGAACAAAGTTATGAAAATTTATATTATACTATCACAGAAGAAAATACAATTACAATTACAGGTTATGAAAATATGGAAGAAACGCTTGTCATTCCTGTAGAAATTAATCATTTGCCAGTAACTTCTATTGGAAATAATGCATTTGCAGGCTGTACAGGACTTGTATCTGTTAGCATTCCAGAGGGTATTACTAGATTAGAACGAGATGCTTTTAAAGCTTGTACAAGTTTAGTTTCTATCCAGTTGCCTGATTCTTTGGAAATCATAGAAGACAGTGCATTTCAGGATTGCATTGTATTAAAAAATATAAATTTGCCAAGTAATTTGAAATTTATTGGAGACAGTGCCTTTTGGTGTTGCTATGAACTAGAACAAGTAACCATGCATAACAATGTAACAGAAATTGAAAAAAATGCTTTTGCCTATTGCGAATCGTTGCATTCTGTGAAACTTTCTGAAAATTTAAATATCATTCATTATGGGTTATTTCATGATTGTACAAGTCTTGAAGAAATTATCTTACCAGAAAATATTATTTCTATTGAAAGTTATGCATTTTATAATTCTGGCTTAACAAAAATTGAAATTCCAGAACAAGTGCAGGAAATAGACAGTTATGCATTTTCAAAAACAGCTTTACAATCAGTGCTTTTTAAAGGCGAAATGCTAAATACATTAGGCTTTCGTGCATTTGCATTTTGTGAAAATCTTAAAACAGTTGTCTTGCCAGAGCAAATGCAGCTCATGGGAGAACGTGCATTTGAATCTTGTGCAATGCTGTCAGAATTAACTTTGCCAAAAAAATTAACGAGCATTCCAGAACGAGTATTTTTAGAATGTTCCGCATTAGAGAAAATTACATTTCCAGAAGATTTAGATTATATTGGCAGAGAGGCATTTGCCTGTACTGGATTAACAAGTGCAATCTTACCTGAAACGATGATTACACTGGAAACAGCTGGATTTTATCAATGCGAGAATCTAAGCCAAGTATATTTGCCAAAAAATTTAAATTATATCGGTGATTCCTGTTTTGAATATACAGCCTTGACAGAAATTACAATTCCTGAAACTATCAAACAAATTAAATATAGAACATTTTATGGCAACATGAAAATAAATCATATTATCATTCCTGAAAGCGTAAAATCAATTGAAAAAGAAGCATTTAACTGTGAAGTAAATCAGATTACAATTTTAAATCCAGATTGTGAAATTGCAGAAGATTCTGGCATATTTGGCAATGCCAAAATCATTGGCTATGAAAATTCTACTGCACAAGCCTATGCAGAAAATGATAATCTGGAATTTGAAATTCTACAAGAACCCTCAAAATTAGTATGGGGTGATGCAAATGGTGATAACCAAACAGATATTTTAGATATTATTTTAATTAATAAAATCGTTTTAGGACAAAAAATTATCACAAAACAAGTGCAAAAAAATTGTGATACCAATCAAGATAATATGGTAGATACAATAGATTCTTTAAATATCATGAAATTAATTGTCCATCTGCTGACAGAACAGGAT
>CAMWUF010000269.1 GCA_947177375.1 uncultured Ruminococcus sp. | reverse complement strand
ATTCTTATGGTAGAGGTTCCAAGAACAGTTTCTGGTGGAGAACAGTTCACTATTTCTTATCGGGATACGGCTAGAAATGAAGGAAAGCCTGTGCCACATTTGTGGAAAAGTGAAGAGACAGATTATGTAGCAAATGGAGAATTTAGCTGGACGGATGGCTATATTGAAATCTTAGAACCAGATACTACCACCACAACCACGACTACAACAACTAGTACAACAACAACAACAACTACGACAACAACAACAACAAAGCCTGTTTTAAGTCTCAAAGAATCAGAAGTAACACTGCATGCTGGTGAACAATATGAAATTCAGGCAAATCAGAATGATTTAACTTATCAATCTAATAATCAAGATGTTGCAATTGTTTCTAAATCGGGTGTCATTACAGCATTAAATCCAGGAACAGCCAGAATTACAGTGTATAATGCAGATTATGATGCAGTGGTATTGCAATTAACTGTACTGGAAGATGAAAAAATTACATTTGGTGATATTGATGAAGACGGAACAATTGATATTATAGATGTTATTGTAATTAACAAAGCAATTCTAAGTCAAAAAGTTTTAACAGTAAATCAATCGAAAGCAGCAGATATTAATAAAAATGGTATGGTAGACACAACAGATTCTTTGAATATTATGAAGTTTATTGTAGGATTAATTGACAGTCTTGAAAATATCAATTAATATAAAATAAAAGCTCCCTGAATAGGGGAGCTTTTTATTATAAAATTGCTTATTGTTCTATAAATTCCCATTTTACAGAATGTTCACAGTGAAAATGTAACTTTGAAAATGCGTCTAAGGCTGTTATTGTACCGTTATATTTAAAAGTGACAATGTTTATCTTATCTTTATCAATGTGTTCAATTTTAAAATCCCATGCTCCATTATGATCAAGTGTTTTAATGTAGGTCAAAGTCATTTCATGTAGATCGCTTTCATCGGGAGCATATATTTTTATTCTCGCACACCAATAGTCATTTGGATTTTTAGCATGAGCTTTTTCTAGATATTCTTCCCATTTTTTCAACTATTTCAACACTCCTCAAAAATGCAATTTATCTTATTATAAAATAACTTCCATGCCAGTTTTATAAGGCTTCATGCCCATTGCCTGATAAAATGCTTCTGCATTAGGATTGCATGTCCAAACATTTAAAATAACACGATAACAGCCAATTGATTTTGCATAGTCTAAAATATATTGATATAAATTTTTGCCAATATGTTTCCCACGCATAAAAGATTCTATGCATAAATCATCAATATATAATTCTTTTCGGTCTGTTTGAATATTATCATTATGATAAGTTTTTAACACACAGAATGCATAGCCTAATATATTTCCTGCATGGTCAATTGCAAGAAATACGGGCTTTTTATTATCCTGTAGTAAAATTTTTAATTCGCTTTCTGTATATTTTTTGCAATCTGGCTTGAATAAATCAGGTCTGCCTTCATGATGAACTGTCAGAACTTGATGCAGTAATCTATTAATATCTGGAATATCTTTTTCTGTTGCTTTTCTGATATGCATAATTTCTGCCTCTTAAAGTTTAATACCGTTTTGTTGAAGCAATTCACGTGCAGAAATAACAGAATCAACACCTTCTGCATTTTTCACTGGTGCAAATTCTTTTTCACGTTCTACTTCATAAGACAAACAACTATCTTGTAAATGAATCATATCTAATACAAGTTTTTCAAATTTATATGCATTTTCATCTGTAGGATTAACAAATTCTCCATTTTTATTAATATATGGGACTTTTTTATTCACAATATGCACAGCAAGCTGATTATTTAACAATTTTGTTAATTTTTCTGTCTGAAATAAATAATTTAAAATTACGCCATAATTATAAGACAATCTGCCATTAGGCTCACGGCTGGCAATCATTTCAGGTGTCATTTCGTAATATTCTACAATAGAAGGCTTGCCATCTTCTAAGCATAAAACGCCAACACGTTCTTCAGGGTCAGCTTTGCTGACAACTTTACTGCCAGATTCACAGCCAGATAAAATAGTTGCACCAATAAAGCAAGGGTCAGCAATTTTTTGCAAAACATTATCTACAGAGAATATATTTAACCATTCGATTTCTTCACGTTGTAACACATTCAGCAATCCTGCTTTTACCAGTGATGAAAACCAACCGCCGTTGCCATTAGGAGAAGTTGCAATTTTTCCTTTTTCTTCCAGTAAAATTTTGCCCTCTGCATCAACAGCGGGTGCTGTATCTTGTATGAAAAAATGAATATATTCTGGATTATAGCCAAAATATTTCATTTCTGCAAAAAATTCTCTAGTGTCTTCATCATTTTTTTCACTTGTCATGATGAACAAAGGTACAAATGCTCCTGCTTGGTCAACGACCTGCATTAAATTATGAATTAAACACTCAAAAATATATAAATTTTTTGTCAAGCCAATATTATACATGCCCTTGGGCTTCTCAAAGCCTAATCTTGTTCCCATGCCACCAGCTAATAAAACTGCTCCTATTTTACCCTGACGAATCGCCTCTAATCCAGCAGATTCAAATTTATCATGATTTTCTACAATTTCTTCTATTGTCAATGCTCCCATAGGCTCTAGTTTGCCTCTTGAAACTTCACTATTTTGTTGATAGTTTTTAAAAATATCTAATAACTGCATATCTAGTGCATCAATCTGTTCTAATAATTGACACTGTTCAAATTCAGAAATTTCATCATACCAGTCAAGCAAGTGGAGCTGCCCATAAGCTTCCAGTTTCGCTTTTGCTTCTATATAATTCATAATTAATCATCCTTTCTT
>CAMWUF010000268.1 GCA_947177375.1 uncultured Ruminococcus sp. | reverse complement strand
ATAATATAACTATACAAGATGTGAAAAGACCGGAACGCATTCCGGTCTTTCGTTTTGTGAATTTGTAAATGCAAGAAAGGCAGGTTATAAAATTTCATGAAATTAAAAAAATTCGGCAGTACGGAACAAAAAATTTATGATTTAGTTTTGCCGATTGTCAATGAATTGGGCTATCTAGTCTGGGACGTGCGTTTTGAAAAAAAAGGTGCTGACTGGGAATTGACAATTTTTATTGACAAAGAAACAGAGAGCATTACAATTGATGACTGTGAAAAAGTAACAGCTCCTATAAGTGACATGCTTGATGAAAAAGACCCCATTCCGCAAAGTTATCGTTTAAGTATTAGTTCTATCGGCTTAGAAGCTGACCTTGTGAGAGAAAGCCATTTTGATGCCTGTATTGGCTGTGAAGTACGGGTAAAAGGGTTTCAGAACTTTGCAGATAACAGCCGTGAAGTGATTGGCATTTTGACAGATTGGAATAAAGAATATTTAACTTTGCAAGTATCACAAGAAGAAATTTTGGAATTAAAATTTTCTGAAATTGCATTTGTGAAATTATATTTTGATTTTGAGAAATAATATTTTTAAGAAAGGGTTTGAAAACAAAAATGGACAGCAAATTTTTTGATACACTAACAGCACTTGGTACAGAAAACAGCCTTGATACAGAAGTCATGATTGAGACTGTAAAATCTGCGATGCAGAAATCTGTACAGCGTATGTATCCAGAATGCAAAGAGGCAATTCGTGTAGATATTGATATTGAAAATAAAATTTTTGATATATTTATTTTACAGGAAGTCGTGGACGAAAAGCCGATGAATCATTCACAGATTCATATTGACGAAGCAAGGACAATTAATCCCAATATTTGTGTTGGCGAAACACTGGAGCATAAATTAGATATTTCTAAATTCAGCCGTGCTTCTGCACAGTCTGCTAAGCAATCTATTAAAGGCGATTTAAGAGATATTAACCGTGACAGAATTCTTGATAAATTCCAAAGCAAGGAAAATGATATTATTACAGCAACAGTTATGCAAGTAGAACCTGGCAGAGGTTCTGCGACTCTTATGTATGACAAAACAGAATTATATTTACTGCGTCAGGAACAAATCCCGAATGAAGTCCTCAAAGAAGGTATGTCTCTGAAAGTTTATATCACTGGTATTGCAAATAAAAATAAAAAACCAATTATTAAACTCTCTCGTGTACATCGTGATTTGGTAAAGCGTTTATTTGAATTGGAAGTACCAGAAATTTATGACGGCATTGTAGAAATTAAGTCTATTTCCCGTGAAGCAGGTTCACGTTCTAAAATTGCTGTCATGTCTCATGATGCGAATGTAGATGCAATTGGTGCTTGTATTGGTGCAAAGCATTCCAGAATTTCTGCTGTTGTAAAAGAATTAAACGGTGAAAAAATTGATATTATTCCGTATAGTGATGACCCTGCAACGTTTATTGCAAATGCATTATCTCCTGCAAAAGTTCTCAAAGTTGTCATTCTGAACGAAGCAGAACATACTTGTGTTGCAGTTGTTCCAAGTGACCAGTTATCCCTTGCAATTGGCAACAGAGGACAAAATGCAAAACTTGCCGCAAAATTAACAGGTTATAAAATAGATATTAAATCTGATTTTGAAGAAATTCCAGAGCCTGTATCTGCTACAGAAAACAGTTCTGACAAAGTATTCACAGAAGAAACAGATACAATTGCAGAACAAGATGATATGCTATTTGAAGAAGAAGTAAAATCAGAGGAGTAAATTATGCAAAAAAAAATTCCAATGCGTATGTGTATTGGCTGTGGGGAAAATAAGCCCAAAAAAGAATTAATTCGTATTGTAAAATCTCCTGATGGTGAAATTTCACTAGATACTACAGGAAAAAAATCTGGTCGTGGTGCATATATTTGTCAAAATCAATCTTGTTTGAATCAAGCAATGAAACATCACAGACTGGAAAAAAATTTTTCTTGTAACATTTCAGCAGAAATTTATGAGGTGATGCAAAATGCCTTATCAGAAATTACACGGCATTCTTAGTATTTGTCGGAAAGCCAATAAAATGGCTCTTGGATTTTTGCCCATGCAGGAGGCTTTACAAACTGGAAAAGTTTGTGGTGTACTGATAAGTACGGATATTTCATCTAAAACGCACAAAGAAGTATGTTATGTCTGTCAAAAAAAAAATATTCCTGTTATCTCTGTGTCATTGACAATGTTTGAAATTGGCAATATTACAGGCAGAAAAGCAGGTGTCATTGCGATTTTAGACACAGGTTTTTTTGACAGAATCCGCCAGCTATGTGAATCACAGGAAAATTAATTTCACATAGCAGTTACTAGAATAGGAGGGATTTTTGCCTATGGCAAAGAAAATTAAATTAACAGACGCTGCAAGAGATTTGCAGATTTCCCCGAAAGAGCTGGTTACTTTTTTGGAAGAACGTCTTGGCGAAAAGAAAACCACAAGTTCATCTGTGACAGAACGTGAATTTA
Organism: uncultured Ruminococcus sp.; assembly: GCA_947177375.1. Taxonomy (GTDB): domain Bacteria; phylum Bacillota; class Clostridia; order Oscillospirales; family Ruminococcaceae; genus UBA3855. Next base: position 303 of record CAMWUF010000268.1, on the reverse strand, counting down.
ATCTCATGCTGGAATTTTACAGTCAAAGAGTCAATGTAACTAGCTTTGATGATTATTTTGCATCAAAAAGCAAACCGAAATCTGCATTTGTTTCTGAAACAAAGAAAGCAGGTAAGCAAGAACCTAAAAAAGAATTCAAGAAAAAATCGAAATCTCAAAAACAAGCTGAAAAACCTGCTCAATCACAGAAACAGGCTGAAAAACCTGCTCAACCACAAAGACAGGCTGAAAAACCTGCTCAACCACAAAGACAGGCTGAAAAATCTGCTCAACCACAAAGACAGGCTGAAAAACCTGCTCAAC
>CAMWUF010000267.1 GCA_947177375.1 uncultured Ruminococcus sp. | reverse complement strand
ATACCAAGGAGAATCATCTTCATTAAAATTTATCATTGCACCTGTTCCACTGATTATTAAGATTCCTGTTTCTTTGTCAAGAGACCAAGTTAAATCTTTTCCACAAGTTCCAAAAGCAACAGTTGGCATTTCTCCGATAGAAACAAACTCTCTATTATATTTTTCAGCATAAGTTTGTGCTGTTGAATTAGTGTATCCATAAATTGTTGCAGTATCAGAAATTGTATAACTGAGACTATAAATTTTACACTCTGAACTTTCAATTGTGACAGACTCTAAAGTAGAACAAGCAACAAAAGCAGACTGGTCAATTTTAGTCACACTACTTGGAATTGTGACAGATATTAAAGATTCACAACCGGTAAAAGCATTTGCACTAATTATTGTCACACTATCTGGAATTGTAACAGATTCTAAACTAGCACAATTCCAAAAAGCATAATCTCCAATTGTTGTCACACCATCTGGAATTGTGATAGATTTTAAACTAGTACAACAATAAAAAGCACTTTCACCAATTGTTGTCACACTATCTGGAATGGTAATAGATGTTAAAGAATCACAAATCCAAAAAGCCCCCGCTCCAATCGTTGTCACACCATCTTCAATAATAACTTCATTTAGTAGCTCTTTCCAATCTTCCCAAGGAGTATCATAATAGTTATAATTATAATACCATTTTTTCATTTCACCAGTTCCGCTGATTGTCAAAATTCCTGTTTCTTCGTCAAATTCCCAAGTTAAATTTTCCCCACAAGTCCCAGAAGTAGCAATTTCCTGTGTATCTTCTATATCTTCAACATCTTCTATAGCTTTGACATCTTCCGCACTTGCAAAAATCATAATTTGTTGCTGTACTTGTGGTAAAATCGGAGCTGTTCCCTGTATCATCAAGATTGCAGATAATACAGCAAGATTTTTTTTCATTTTCATCAATTTCATCACCTTTCTAAATTTATAATTATATTATATGATAACATTTTTTTTTTAATGTCAAGTAGCAGTGGAAAATTTCGGTTATCCATACAAAAAAATAGTTAGATATTTGTTAGATTAGCCTAAAATATAAAAAAGGCAACCTTTTAACAGATTGCCTTTTAAAATTTTAATTTAATTAGTCATCATTTTTTTTACGGCGAATCATACCAGAAGATTTCACAGCTAAGAAACCAAATGCTGTTGTCATCAATCCGCCAAAAGCGATTAACAGATTTTTCCGGGCATTATTACCTGTCTGTGGCAAATCGCTATCTTCTGGAGTAGTTTCAGATGGTTCTGTTGTAGTGGATGTTGTTTCTTTGGTTGTCATTCCATAAGTAGTGGTAGTGGTTGTAGAAGTAGTTTCTTGTGTTGTTGATTCTTGAGTTGTTTCTTCGGGTACAATTTCATACATAGTTGTTGTATAAGTCGTTTCCTGTGTTGTGAATTCTGAAGCGGTTGTTTCTTTGTCTGCAATTCCATATGTGCTGGTGGTTGTATAAGAAGTTTCTTGTGGTGTTAATTCTATGGTAGTTGTTTCTTCTGGAGATGATTCTATCGGTTTCGTTTCTTCTGGTGTTCCATCAAGAGCAATAAATTCTCTGCTATATGTTTCAGCATAAGCTTGTGCTGTTGAATTTGTATAGCCTGAAATAATTGCAACGCCAGAAATTGTTTCATAATCATCATAAATTTCACATTCTGGATTTTCAATTGTAATAGATTCTAAACCATAACAGGAAAAGAAAGCACAAAAATCAATTTTTGTCACACTCTCTGGAATGACAACAGATTTCAAAGCAGAGCAATAAGAAAATGTTTGTGCATTAATTTCAGTAATTGTATCTGGAAGTGTAACAGAATCCAAATTAGAACAATTATAAAATACAGCAGTGCCAATTGTAGTGATACTATCAGGAATTGTGACAGATTTCAAATTCTCACAATATTCAAATGCCTGCGTATTAATTGCAGTAACACTTTCTGGAATTGTAACAGATTGCAACGTAAAACATCTGCCAAAAGCACTATCGTTAATAATTGTAACACTATCTGGAATTGTATAATCTGTGATATTGCTGTTTTTTGGGAATCTTAACAGTGTTGTTTTATTTTTATCAAATAAAATACCGTCCTGACTGGAATAATTTGGATTATTTTCAGAAACATGAATCAAACATTCAAAAGCATCAACATCAATGGTTGTGATATTATCTGAAATGCTGACAGATTCTAACGCAGAATCCCGAAAAGCACTTTTTCCAATGGCTGTCACACTATCTGGAATTTCAATAGATAGTAAAACTTTACAGGAATTAAAAGCATAATCGCCAATTGCTGTTACACTATCTGGAATTGTCACAGATGCTAAATGCTCACAGCTTGCAAAAGTCATTTCTTCAATTTGAGTGATACTATCTGGAATGGTAACAGATTCTAAACCAGAATTCCAAAAAGCTTTTTCGCCAATTGCTGTAACACTATTGGGAATCATAACAGATGTTAGAGCTTCACAAGAAGCAAAAGCATTATTGCCAATTTTTGTCACGCTGTCAGGAATTACAACAGATTCTAAAGCTCTGCATGCATTAAAAGCATCATCACAAATGGTTGTAACACCATCTTCCATGATAACAGCTTTGATATTTTGGGTATTCCAAAAACTGTCTGTCATTTCTCCTGTTCCGCTAATTGTCAGTGTTCCCGTTTCTTCGGCGAACTCCCAAGTTAAATTTTCTCCACAAGTTCCAGAAGTTGCAACATCTTCGGCACTGGCAAGAATAGATGTTAAATCTGGCTGAATCTGCCCATTCATCGGAAAATAGCTTGCACATAAGCAT
>CAMWUF010000266.1 GCA_947177375.1 uncultured Ruminococcus sp. | reverse complement strand
CTAAATTAAAATCAAGGAGTTGATTCCCATGCAATTTACTTGCAACAAAGAAAACATGTGTAAAGCTATCGCACATGTATTAAAGGCTGTGTCTTCCAAATCAACGCTTCCTGTTCTGGAAGGCATTTGTATTCACACACAAGAAAACCAGATTACCCTAACAGGATATAATCTTGAAATTGGAATCAGAACAACGATTCCTGCAACTTGCAATACAGAATTTACGTTTGTTCTTAATGCAAAATTATTTTATGACATGGTAAGAAAAATGCCTGAAGAAGAAATTACGTTTGAGATTGATAGAGAATTAAATGCTATGTTATCTAGTTCCAGTGGCAATACGCACTATCGGATTTCTGCTATCAGTGCAGAAGATTTTCCAGAACTCCCTGTTGTAGAAAGCACAGCAAAAATATCTGTTCCGCAAGAAATATTAAGAACAATGATTCAGGAATCACGTTTTGCCGCATCTGAAAAAGAAGACCAGCCTATTCTGACAGGCGAATTATTTGAGGCAAGAGACGGAATGTTTTTCATCGTCGCTATGGACAGATACAGACTTGCTCTCCGACAAGAGCCTTTCAAAGAAATGCAGGATTTTCATTTTGTTGTGCCTAAAAAAGCTTTGGAAGAATTAATCGGCATATTAGCATTAAGAGAAAAAAATAATGCTGACGCAACTTGTGAATTTTTCACTAATGGCAGACATATTGTTTTCTGCGTAAATGGATTTGAATTATTCGCAAGATTACTGGAAGGCAAATTTCATAACTTCCGCACAAGTATTCCCAATGACAGCAAAACAACAGTCATTCTCAATAAGCGTGATATTATTGCCTGTGCAGAACGTTGTTCTCTGTTAATCAACGAAAAAAATAAAGCTCCTATGCGTTGCGTTTTTACAGAAAATTTTATCGAAATTTCCTGTGAAACGTCTATTGGTAGTATTCGTGACCGTATTCCAGCAGAAAACTTTGGTGAAAATGTGACAATTGGCTTAGGGAATAAATTTTTGCTGGACGCATTAAAAGCTTGCCAATGCGATAAAGTTCGCTTCCAAATGAGCGGCAGCAACAAAGTAATTAAAATTACACCAATTGATGACGAAAGTTTTATTTATTTAATTATGCCAACACAACTGAGAAATTAAAAATCTAAGAATTTTAGTTTTCAACAGCGTTTTTCACAACTGTTGAAATATTTGTTGAAATTAAAATCAAGGAGGAATTATGACTAAAAAATCAAAACAAGAAACTGTTCGTATCAGAACAGAATTTATTAAACTAGATTCTTTGCTGAAATTTGCAGGACTTTGTGACACAGGAGGTTTTGCAAAAGAACTTGTGCAACAAGGTCAAGTAAAAGTCAATGGAGAAGTTTGCACTATGAGAGGCAAAAAAATTCGTTCTGGTGATGTTGTTTCCGTTGATAAATATATAATTCGCATAGAATCAGAAACATCAGAAATTGCTTAATATGCATATTACAGAATTTTCCGCTGATGGTTTCCGAAATCTGCAACAGATTCATTTTCAACCAGATAGAAATTTAAATTTAATTACTGGAAATAATGCACAGGGCAAAACAAATTTGCTAGACGCAATCTGGCTTATGACAGGTTGCAAAAATTTCCACGGTGTGCAGGAACGGCATTATTTAGGCTTTTCCGCTGATTTTTTCCAATGCAGTATGAAATTTCATGACGGCAGACGGGAACAGCAAATCAAATATAGCTTACAGCGTAATCAGCAAAAATTAAAACAAATTTCCATCAATGGTGTTGCTACTAACAAGCCTGCAAACTTGTTTGAAGTGTTTCACTGTGTGGCATTCTCACCAGCAGACATGGAACTTGTAGACGGTTCGCCAGAAAAAAGACGAAATTTTATGGATTTATGTGCTTGCCAATTGCGTCCTGATAATATGCGTTATATTAGCAAAGCTTCTCATCTTCTTGGACAACGAAATGCAGGAATTCAACAGGCAATTAAGAAAAAAATTAAAAAACAAGATATTTTGCTTTGGGATTCACAACTTGCACAAGTTGGAGCTTTTGTCACTCGTATGCGTTCAGAATATATTAAAAATCTTGCTCCCCTTTGTGAGCGTTTATATGAACTTATCACAGGCGGACAAGAAAAATTGCATATTTCCTACAGGAGTGCTGTCTATGCTAATACAAGTTTGCAAAATAGCTCTATCGCAATTCTGGAAAGCGAATATAAAAAAATTCTGTCTGAACATCTCGAAGATGATTATAGGCTTGGCTACACGTTGAAAGGCATTCACCGTGATGAATTAATTATTACTATCAATAACAAACCTGTGCATTTATTCGGTTCACAAGGTCAGAAAAAAACAGCTTCTTTGGTTTTAAAACTCGCACAGGCTCACTTGTACCGCCAAAAATTACAGCGTTCTCCAGTCATTTTGCTAGATGATGTGATGGGAGAACTGGACGAAAATCGACAAAAATTAATTTATAACGCTGTTTCTGATATGCAGGTATTTATTACACTCTGTCATGCGTCCTCTTTGAAACTTGAAAAGACTGGAAAATATTTTCAAATGCTACAAGGACACTTGACAGAATTATAATTCTATGTTATAATATTATATTAAAATATTTTTTGATTCAGAAGTTCAACTGGATTATGATGAAATTAAAATATTCCACATGGTTCTAAAATCGCTCAGAATGCGATTTAAGCAGGGTCTAAAAATTAAGGCATAATTTTCTATGAAAAAGCGATTGGTGCCATATGGAGCTTGCTAGACGGTTTTAAAGCCATTCTGAAAAAGCTTTTAAAAAAATTATTTTG
>CAMWUF010000265.1 GCA_947177375.1 uncultured Ruminococcus sp. | reverse complement strand
TTATTATAGCATAGTTTATCTGATTTGTCAAGAGAAATTTTTATTTCGAACATCTTCTATTCTCGTCTATGGTTACTATTTTCACTTCACTCGCTTCTCTTAGATTTTTATTTTATTATATCACAAAATAATTTATTTTTCCACTCCCATAATATAAAAAATACCCCTGCTTATCATAGCAAGGGCATTTTTATATTAATGCAAGCCGAAACTAATAGAAAGTGCATTGTCCACACGATTCATAGAATTTGTGTCAAGAGACCCCATTCTGTCTTTTAAACGCTTTTTATCAATCGTGCGAATTTGTTCTAATAATACAATACTATCTTTCTGTAAGCCACAGCTTTCGGCTTCTAAAGAAATATGCGTTGGCAATTTTGCCTTATCTAAACGGCTTGTAATCGCAGCAGCAATGACTGTTGGACTATGACGATTGCCCACATCATTTTGTACAATAAGTACTGGACGGATTCCGCCCTGTTCTGAACCAACGACAGGGCTTAAATCAGCATAATAAATTTCTCCACGTTTCACGGACATCATAAAAAAATAACAACTCCTTTTTAGAATTTTTAGATTTCTTGCTTGTTTTAAAGTAATTTCTTAATTTTAGTATCGCAAGTTATTTATTATTTATGCAAATATTCTGCAAATTTTATTTTTTATAATAATTTATGCAAAAAATTATGATTAAGTGCTTGACAAACGCAAAAAAATATGTTATAATAATACCTGTGGTCAGGATTGGGGTGTAGCCAAGCGGTAAGGCAACGGACTTTGACTCCGTCAGTCGTGAGTTCAAATCTCGCCATCCCAACCATGCAAAAGCTCTCTGGTACAGAGAGCTTTTGTTTTTGTGATAAAAAACGTATCAGGAATCTTCGCTCAAACGTAGATAAATATAATCAAAATAAATATGCAAAGCTTTATAAATATTATTTCTGGCACGTTTTAGCGTTCTGGAAATTGTCGATTCATCCAGATGCAAGTAATTTGCAATTTGTCTGTTATTTAATTGCTGATAATAATATAAATAAATTAATTCACGCTGTCTGGAAGTTAAATCTTTTTGAATGACTTCTTGTAATGCTTTTTTCGCTGTTTCAAGTTGCATTTTATTTGTAGACGGCATTCCCGTAAGGTCTTTTATTAAAGATTGATTAAATTCCATTGCACATTCTGGAACACGTTTTAAAGCCATAATTAATTAGCCTCCTTTTTGAGATGTTTTTTCATATCAAGAATAACTAGTGATAATTCCGTACGTTCCGTTGTCAGCATATCACGCCTTGCTGTGAGTACTTGTCTTTCTATTGTTTGTAGTGTATTATTTCTAAGTAATTTGTTTAATTCATAAATTCTGCTTTGTAATAATAATCTACAATTTTCATAATTCGCAATTAATTCCTGCAAAAAAATCAATCCTTTCTAAATTTAATAGCATTTAAGAACAAACGTTCTATTATTATTCTACAGGATTTTTTTGCATTTGTCAAGGGGGTATTGTATAAAAATGTCGAAAAATTTAACAAATTTTTTAGAAAATTACGAAAAAAGCAATATGCTTAGAATGCATATGCCTGGTCATAAAGGCAAAAGCTTAATTAAAAAATTATCTTCTGCCTATGCATGGGATATTACAGAAATTTCAGGAGCGGATAGTTTATTTGAAGCAGATGGTATTTTAAAACATGCTGAACAACAAACAGCTCAAATTTATCAAGTACCTGCGACTTGTTGGAGTGCTGGAGGGTCAACGCTTTGCATTCAGGCAATGCTTGCACAAATGAAATTAGAAAACAGAATCATTATTGCAGCAAGAACAGTTCATAGAGCTTTTTTAAATAGCTGTATTTTATTAGATTTGCCTGTCAAATGGATATTTCCCATATCTGGGGGAATCATTGGGGGGAAATATTTATTACAGGATTTTGAAAAAGCCTTACAGGAAATTGCAAAACCTGCATCTATTTATATTACTTCGCCTGATTATTTAGGAAATATACAAGATATTGCAGGACTAGCAAAAATTTGTAAGAAATATCAGGCAAAATTATTAGTTGACAATGCTCATGGCACACATCTTGCATTTTTAAAACAAAATCAGCACCCAATTGCATTAGGAGCTGACATGTGTTGTGATTCGGCACATAAAACTTTACCAGCACTCACAGGAGGTGCATTTTTGCATATGAAAAATCCAGATCATTTAAATCTAATCAAACAGCATATGCAAATGTTCGGTTCTACAAGTCCGTCTTATTTAATTATGCAATCATTGGAAACTTGCACTGATTGGCTTGCTACGCAAGGCATAGAACAAATTCAGATTTGTGCTGAACGTGCTGAGAAATTAAAACAGAAACTTGCAAAAAAATATTTATTCATTGGCAATGATTCCATGCATTTGACTTTGCAAGTAAATGGCATTCTCATGTCAGATATTCTCAGAAAAAATTATCAAATAGAATGTGAATATGCAGATAAAACCTGCTTAGTTTTATTATTATCGCCTATGATGACAGAAGAAGATTTTGCCAGATTAGAATTTGCCTGCATGGATTGCGAAGTAATTCCTGCTGAATCTGCTCCAGAATTGCCTTTGCCCTTAAAGCAAGTATATTCTATGCGGGAAAGTGCATTTGCACCATGGGAAGTAATTCATTTAGAACAGGCAGAGGGAAGAATTTGTGCGACAGTGCAAGTACCTTGTCCGCCAGCTGTTCCGATTGTGATGAGTGGAGAACGTTTAACCAAAGATTGGATAAAAATCATGAAGTTTTACCATTTAGAAAAAATCGCTGTTATGTGTGAATAAAATGTGTGCAGAAT
>CAMWUF010000264.1 GCA_947177375.1 uncultured Ruminococcus sp. | reverse complement strand
ACAAAATTTTTTAATTATGTTATAATATATCTGTACTAATATAATTAATACAGATATGACAAATTAATTTACTAGAAAGCGAGGTGAAATAGCATGTTTGATATTGACTTGATGAGCCGTATTCCGATTTATGAACAATTATACAGGAGAGTGATTGAATTGATTTTAAAAGGTGTGTTAAACGAAAATGACAAATTGCCAAGTGTCCGCAGTTTAGCAACGCAATTAGGTGTTAATCCTAATACAGTTGCAAAAGCATATTCTTTATTAGAACGTGATAATATTATACATTCGCTTGCAGGCAGGGGAAGTTTTATTACAAAACCTGATGCAATTCTTGCACAAGAACATATTTTAAAAGACTTTGACACAGCAGTGACTCATGCTCTTGAAATTGGCATTAGCAAAGAAGTTTTAACAGAACGTATTACTAAAATCGCAAATCAAGAAAATTAAATTAGAAAGGAGCGAATTTATTATGATGCAGTTAAAAGCAACTGTAAAACAGTTTGAAGATTTCAAAGCACTGGACGGCGTGGATTTAGAAATTCCCAAAGGCACAGCTTTTGGCTTATTAGGCTCTAACGGTGCAGGAAAATCAACAATTTTAAGATTATTCAGCGGTATTTACAAACAAGAAAGCGGAGAAGTATTAATTGACGGCGAACCTGTTTATGATAATATTCAGGCAAAACAAAAAGTATTTTTTATCAATGATGAAACAATTCAATTTTCTAATTTTACACTCATGCAGTTAAAAGATTTTTATAAGCAATTTTATCCAAGCTTTTCAGAAGAAATTTTCGAAAAATTAGAAAAGGCAATTCAATTGCCACGCAATAAAAAAATCAGTACTTTTTCAAAAGGCATGAAACGTCAAGCAATTGTCATTATTGGCATCGCATGTTGTACGCCTTATTTATTACTAGATGAAGCATTTGACGGACTTGACCCCACAATGCGAATTATTGTAAAACGTATGCTAGTTGATGCCATGTGTGAACGAGAATTAACAGTTGTCATTTCGTCCCATAATCTCAAAGAAATTAACGAAATGTGCGACATGGCAGGCTTATTGCACCATGGCAAAATTATATTCAATAGACAGTTAGACAGCTTAAAAGGCACAGTGCATAAAATTCAGACAGCATTCGCCGATAAATCAAAAATTTACACAGCAAAAGATTTCCCAAGTTTAGAAATTCTGCATTTTGAAAAAACCCAAAGTATTTATCATATTATTGCCAAAGGTGAAGAAGAAGAAATTCATCAGGCATTAGCACCATTTAAGCCTGTGATAGCAGACATGATTCCGTTATCACTGGAAGAAATTTTTATTTACGAATTGGAGGTATTGGGTTATGACAGCCAAGTTTTTGCATAGTTTTCCAGCAAGAAATGCGTTTCGTCTTGTCAGCCAAAATAAAAAATTTTTTATCGTTATTTGTATTTTGCAGTTATTAGGCATTCCGTTAATTATGGGCAGTGGCATGCTGGAAGTATATTATTCTGAGAGAAGAGAGCTGACACATGAATATTCCAGTTATTATTTTCATTCTGAAGCCTATATGATGATTGGTTTTTTGTGTTTGGGAATTTCTGTATTATTAGGCATATTTTTTGGTATCAATGCTTATCGTGAAGAATGGGATAAATCCAAAGTTGACATGTTATATTCCTTGCCTTTAACTGGCAAACAACGCTTTTTCAGTGATTATTTAGGCGGTTTGGGCATGTATGTAATCCCCTATATAGGAGCTGTTTTATTAGGCTGGATTGTATTATTTATCATGACACCGATTGTACGTTCTGTCATGGATTCTCATGAGATTGGTCAATTAAATACTATTTATAAATATTATTTATTAATTTCAATAGGCTTATTTTTTCTGATGTGTCTATATTACACAATTTCTGCATTCGTTGCTAGTTGTTGCGGTACGTTATTTGAAAATATTTATACTAATATTTTATTAAATCTATTAATCCCTGGCACATTTGCGGCAATTCTTGTTGTTATTACAGAGATAATTGATACCATGGATTTTGAATACTCTTGGGAATTTATCGGCTATACGAGTCCAATTGGCGGTTTGATTTATTTAATTTATCTTGTTTTTGAAAAAGGTATTGATGTTTATTACTCTTATGGGAGTACTTATACAGCCGCTGGTGGAGAATTAGGCAATTTAGGCTTAGTTCCTGCCTATTTGCGTTGGATATTGATTATTGCAGTTCTCACAGCCGCAGTTTTAATTCTTGCATGGCGATTATACGAACATAGAAAAGCTGAACATGTTGGCAAACCATTTGTATATATCGGCATTTATTATGTAATTCTGACAGCAATTACAGTTTGTATTCTGTGCATATTAGAAGCAGGAATAGAAGCATTAATTCCAGTTTTAATTTTCAGTGCAATTGTTTATTTTATCATGGAAGTTATCCGCAAAAGAGGATTTAAAAAATTCTGGTTCAGTGCGATTTGCTATATTATCACAGTTGTAGTAGCACTTGCTAGTATGTTCTCTATTTCAGCAACCAATGCATTCGGACGAGCTTATTATATACCAGCTTTGGCAAGTGTCACTTCTGTAAAATTAGAGTTTGAAAATTATAACAATAATATGGATTATGAATTAAATTTCAAAGACAAAGAAATCATCTCCAAAATTCAGGACTTCCAAAAAGAATGCAATCAACATCATAAAAATCATTATAGCACACAATTAGAAAATGCAATAGAGGGTTATTATGACCTTAGCTATAGTAACAACTATAAATATTATGATGAATATAATGGATATTATGAATATTATGAGGATATAGAAT
>CAMWUF010000263.1 GCA_947177375.1 uncultured Ruminococcus sp. | reverse complement strand
TATTTAGGTATGTACTAGCACTTTTGCTTTCACTGTTATAAACCGTTGTAATTCTAGTTTCTTCTTTTTCTTCTTCCATCTTTTCACCTGCCTTTCAGCTCCGTTTTTTTCGGAGCTGTTTTTTTCGTATGTGATTACGATTCTTGTTTGTTCCATTCTGTCATCTTTCAATTTGCTTATCACTTAATAGCTCTCAGTAAAGAGAACAAAAGCTCCATTTCTTTTTTAGTAAGACTTTTGATTGCCTTCTTTTCAGCTTCTGTCATATTCTCACCTCCCATGTTACCATGTCATAACTTGATTATAGCACAAAAAATGCCAATTGTCAATGCATTTATAGCATTTTAAATGCTAAAATTACACACAAAAATAACCTGCTATTTTTGTATAGTGTGCATAAATTATGCTATTTTTTTTCTAAAATACTAATATTCATATTGACAAATAGCATTTTTCGTGCTATTATAAAAAAGAAAGGAGTTGTTATTGTGAAAGAACAGTTGCGATTGTTGAGAAAATCCAAAGGTTTAACGCAAGAGGAAGCAGCAGAAATTTTTGGTGTAAAGCTGACAACCTATCAAAAATACGAAAGAGATGTTATTTCTCCCTCGTATGAAACGCTTGGTAAAATCGCTGATTTTTATGATGTTACCACTGATTATCTGCTTGGCAGAGAAAAAATAAAAGAAAAAAACGATGCAGACGGCTTAATAGATGCAGACGACTTAATAAGAGAAATTGAAGAACTGCCATCATGCAAGCGCAAAGTAATACTATCTGTACTACATATGCTCCGCAACATAGAAAAGGAAACTTGATTATGTACAAAAAATCCGCCCAGTGCGGCAAACACTGGACGGATTCGGAGAAGATGTAATAACATCAATTTCATATATTAATGTTATTATAACACATTTTCTCCAAAAAATCAATAGAAAAAGGAGAATTTTTTTAATGGAAAAAAAGCGTAAAAAAATTAACGACCGTACACATATTTACAGGAATGCTGATGGCAGTATTTTCGGTAAAAAAGTTGTCAACAAATTTTCAGACGGAAGCAAAAATGCAGTCTGGTTCTTATTCAATCCAGAAACAAATAATTTCAACCAAATAGCAGGACTTTCTGGAGCAATAGCCCCCCTTTACAATGCAGATATATTACATAATAATCAAGACAATATGGAACGCCCTATTGTCATTGTAGAGGGTGAAAAAGATGTGGAAACCCTCGCAAGCATGGAAATCCTTGCAACATCACTTCCAAACGGCGGACAATCTAAGCAATGGCATGAATTATATAATGATGGTTTGCAGGGACATGATATTATCATTCTGACTGACAATGACAAGACTGGCGAAACATACGGGGAAACCGTTGCAAAGAATGTCAGCAGAATTGCTAGGTCTGTCAAAATTGTTCCAGCAAAAGCGATTTGGAGCGAATGCCCTGAAAAAGGTGACATCAGCGATATTTCAAAAGCACTTGGACAAGATAAAACTATAGAACTATTACTTGATGCAATTAGAAGAGCAGAATATTATGTTAATATGAGTGATACATCAGAAGATAAAAATAATAACCAAACAGATTTTCAATCAATTAAGCCATTAACCACTAAAAGAGCGGATGAAATTGAAAAGAAAAAAAGTCGTTATATTTGGTATCCGTACATCCCAGCAGGAGATTACACTGTTTTAATGGCAGCAGGTGGAACGGGCAAAACGTACTTTGCATGTGGAATTGCTGCAACGATTAGCAGAGGTGAAGCCTTGCCTGTTCCTGATGAATATAAAAATAAAAAAATAACTCCTCAAAATCAAAATGTTTTAATAATTTCTGCCGAAGACCGTGAGAGTGATATTCGAGAACGACTAGAAAAAGCGGGTGCTAACCTAAGATATATCCATGTTTCCGACAAAAAGCTTTCTAATGGGTTCTTGTTTCCAAAAGACAAATCTGACGAAGCAAGAGTAATAGCTTTTGAGAAAACAATTGAATGGCATAATCCTAATTTAATTATTATTGACCCTTGGCATGCATTCTGTCCACCTGAAATAGATGTAAACAGAATTAATCAGGTTCGTCCAATGTTACAAACTATTTCTGCTATTTGTGAAGATTTTGACTGTGGTTTGATTCTCATTTCACATGTCAATAAAAAAGCACAGGAAAATGCAAACAATGCTGCATTGGGAAGTGTTGATTTTGTAAATGCTAGCAGAAGTGCTTTAACTGTTGTATCAGATAGCAAAGATAAAAATAATCGCTTTGTTGTTCATACAAAAATTAATCATGCCTCATATGGACAAACTATTCAGTTTAAAATTGATAACAATGGTTTTGCATGGAACGGCTTTGAACCAAACATGACAAAAGATACTTTGGAAAAAGCAGCTAGGTCACACAGTAAGCCAACAGATGAAATGCAAAACCCTCCGCCAACAGAAGAAGAATTAAAAGAAGAAATATTGGAAGCCATCACTAATTTGGCGGGGCAAGGAAAAGAAACAAAAATTGCATATAGACAAATTGAAAGTAAATGCGAAAATGAATCTTTTATCAGTTGTCTTAGTGCTACTAAAAAAAGAAAACTAATTGAGCAAGTAGCATTATCAGAGGAATTTAAAAGCAGAGGAATGACACTAAAAGAATATGCTGATAGTTGTAAATATGAAGATAGTATTAATAAGTCAACAAGATACGGAAAAGGAATCGTAATCAGTCGCATATAGGATTATTATTCTTATTATATCTAAAAAATAATAAAAGGTAAAATTTTAAACCTGTAACAGATTTGTTGCAGGTTTAATTTATTTGTATCCTTTAATTGTTTACCTTTGAAG
>CAMWUF010000262.1 GCA_947177375.1 uncultured Ruminococcus sp. | reverse complement strand
ACATAATATCATATATTATTAATCATACTATTTTTTTCGATTTTTTTCAAGTGTTTGCAGGGTTTTCTTTACATTTTTTACAATTTTCCATAACTTCCATAATATTTTCAAGTGTTTTTTGGTTATTTTTCATAAATCCAAGTTTTACAAGTCTGTCCTGCATTTGCATATCCTGCACCAGAAATACTGCTTTCTGTAAGCCTTTTAATTCAGCTTTAAACAATACTGACCGAACAAGCCCATCACATTGATTCCAGTCATTGTTATCTGCTACAGCATAAATCAGCACTTGTTCTGGTTCATATGCATAAATAATATAGCCTTTTACTAATTTTTCTTCTTTGGCTTCTGAGATATGCAATTCAGCTTGTCCAGAAATTTCTAATTTTTTTATTATTTCCTGATAGCAATCTAAATTTTTTTGTTCTAAAATTTCAAGCATAATTATACTTCCTTTCCAATCGCATTTCTGATTGCCCGTAATTCTTCTGGTGTTAAATCCCGCCAAGTACCTGCTTTTAGCATACCTAATTTTACAGGTCCAATTGAAGTTCTTCTTAAACGTGCCACTTCTAAGCCAACAGCTTCACACATACGGCGAATTTGTCTGTTACGCCCCTCTTTAATAGTAATCTGTAACACAACACGTCCTGTTTCGTTATGTAATACTACAATATTCGCAGGCAATGTTTTTTTCCCATCAAGAACAATTCCAGATGCCATGTCTGCTAATTGCTTTTCTGTTACAGATGGTCTGACCGTGACACGATAGGTTTTAGAAACATGTCTGCTTGGGTGCATAATATCATTTGCAAATTTACCATCATTTGTTAATAATAACAAACCTTCTGAATTTCTGTCCAGTCTTCCAATCGGATAAACACGTTCTTCAATATCATCTAATAAATCCATAACACAACGTCTGTCAAGTTCATCTGAAACTGTCGTCACATAGCCTCTGGGTTTATGTAACATGATATAACGCAAATTCTTTTTTCTGGGAATTAAAATTTTCTGACCATCTACAGAAATCATATCTTTTGGAGATGCTTTGTCTCCTAATTTGACAGGGCGACCATTTCGCTGAACCCGCCCTGCCTGAATTAATGCTTCTGCCTTACGTCTGGAACAATAGCCCGAATCCGCAAGGATTTTTTGAATTCTAATTAATGCCACAAAAATTCTCCTTTATTATTTATATTTATGCAGATTTTAATATTTTTCTCAATTCTGTTAAAAATTTAATAATTATATTCTGCTCTGGTTGTTCTAATACTTCCGCTGAACTGTCTGCCAATAAAGGCACAGAGCAAATTTTTTTATCCTGATAATAATATGCTAATTCTCCTAATACATCACCATCTGCAACGGGTGCATATGCAAAAGGAGCTAATAAAATTTTCGTACTGATTTCAGAAATATTCTGTTCAACAGCTCCAATTATAACAGGTTCTTCTATTTTTAGATTAATACTTTCTTTTGTACTGCCAATTAATTTCTGTGTAACATCTGGAATTTCCAACGTCACAGCATGTACTTGAGAAAATCCATAATCATATAATCGCATATGGTCATTCCAGTCATCTGCGTCATTTAAAGTCACACAAATCAAAGTCACACCATCACGCTCACAAGCAGATACTAAACATCTTCCTGCTTCGTCTGTAAATCCTGTTTTTACACCAATGACGCCCTCATACATACGTAATAATTTATTAGAATTATATAACGTTCTTTCATAAGGCGGATTTCCAAATACTACATTTGCCTGTGCCTGACAGCAAATTTCCCGAAATACTTCATTTTGGAGTGCCTCTCTTGTGAGAATTGCCATATCATACGCTGACGCTCCATGTCCTGTTCCTTCCAAACCAGAGGGCGTCACAAAACAAGTTCTTGTCATGCCAATTTCTTTGGCACGTTCATTCATGCGTTTTGCAAATTCTGGAATGCTTCCTGCAACTGCTACAGCGGAGGCATTTGCTGCATCATTTCCAGACGGCAGGAGCATTCCATAACATAATGCTCTTTTCGTCACAATATCATTTTCTTGCAATCCCATAGAAGACCCTTCCACATGAATTGCCTGATTATCTACTAAAAATTCGCTATCCAAATCGCCACTTTCAATTGTCAACAAAGTTGTCATAATTTTTGTTGTACTTGCCATAGGTAATTTTTCATTCGCATTCTGTTCAAATAATACATGTCCTGTGACAGCTTCAATTAAAATACAAGCTTTTGCAGAAACTTTCATTTCTGCTGAAACATGATATTCTGGCATACAGCAAATCATCAAACATACAGCAACAAAAATACTAATCCATTTTTGAATGATACTACTACGCATTGTCCGCCCTCCTGACAGCAATTATATTTCCTCATGCTATCCTATGCGGACAAATGCAAGCTTATTCGTCAGCTGAAATATCCTCTGTTTTTTTCTTGTCTTTCGACTTAGATTTTATTTGATTTTTCCCTTTAGAAACCATATCACTGATTTTATCTATGATTTCTGGTACTTTTTCCATTAATACATTTGTTTTGTCAGCTTCCATGGTCATTTGCATTAAACGCACTTGTTCATCTTTTATCACTAAAAAGCCAACTGGTTTCACACTCATGCCACCACCTGCACCTCCAGCAAAATATTCTTTGCTTGTACGTGTTGGGATATCAGAACCCCCTGAGGCAAAACCAACAGAAACTTTTGAGATTGGAATTACTGTTGTACCATCTCCACATGTGATAGGATTTCCCATCATGGTGTCAGAATCTATCAAACTACGGATTTTATCCATACTAGTTCCAACAAATTCATTAATTACATGTTGTTCACTCATAAAAAAAC
>CAMWUF010000261.1 GCA_947177375.1 uncultured Ruminococcus sp. | reverse complement strand
TGCAAAGATTGTTCTGGGGCTGGTTGTTTATCTGTCAACCAGTCCACATGCGAACCACTCCAGAAAATAGTTTTATAATTTAATTCCTGTACAATTTTTAATGCCTGTTCAGAATATTCTCCACAAGGACAACGGAAATATTGCATATCATAATCATAATTTTCAAGTACATAATTATGCAAACTCATAATTTCTTCTTTGGCAGAATTTTCATCTAGTAATGGCAAACTTGCATGTGTCATACCATGATTGCCAAGCATATGCCCTTCTGCAATCATGCGATTCACAAGCTCTGTTTCTTTTTTGGCATAATCTCCTGTCAAGAAAAAAATAGCAGTTACGTTTTTTTCTGCAAGCGTATCTAAAATTTGCGAAGTATAACCATTTTCATAGCCTTGGTCAAACGTAATAATAATTCTGTTTCTATCTGGTGTTGTTGCATAAGCATCATATTTATGATATTCTGCATCAAAATCCAATGCACCTAACGGCATGTTTTCTGCATTGACTTGTGTGCCTTGTCCATAGCCGATTGCTGTACCTGCATATGCAGGAATGCTACTAGCAAGCAGAACACTTATTACAAGCCCTGTCATAACAGCAACTAATTTTTTTAATTTCAAAAAGCATACCTCCTGAATATTATAATTATTAATATTATATCCAGAAATCTATGCCCTAAACAAATATTCTGAAAAAAATACAACGCCCTATACAAACAGGGCATTGTCATTAACTATTCAGATAAGACTTTACAAGAACCTGTAACAGCTCATCACGGTCAATATGCCGTATCAAATTACGAGCATTGTTATGTGTGGTTATGTAAGTCGGGTCTTCCGACAGAATATAACCCACAATCTGATTAATTGGATTATATCCTTTTTGCACTAAAGCATCATAAATAATCGTCAGAGTTTGCTTGAGTTCTATTTCTTTTTCCTGATTCAAAGAAAATGTCATTGTTTTATCAAACATAATAATGCCCTCCCTATAGAAAATTTTTCTGCTGATTCTATTATAACTGATTTTAAAATTCATCACAATAGTTTTTCGCAAATTTGTTTTTGGTTTCTACCTTTTGCAAAATTTTAAGAATTCATTCTTGTGCAGATTTACTAAAATCATACTGCTGTCTGTCTGGTCAGCTCCCAAACAAGACAGCAATATTTCTAATAAATTAATAAAATTAATTGATTGCAGAATCTGTTCTCTTCACAAAAGAGTTGCAGTCTACGCATTCAGGTACAGTTGGATTCTCTTCATGTGTGCCGACATGAATGCAATCCAAACAGCAATAATCTTCTGTCAGCATGTTATTTTTACACTGTGAAACGGTACATTTGATATTAGAATTTTTCTTCATAGTATTCATAACAGATACCACTCACTTTCTAATAAAATTTAAATTTTATTCCGGAATAATTCTAGTATGCACACTATGCAAGCTATTATACAAAAAACTCTAAAATTATTTTAATCTGCTACCTGATAACCTGCTTGAATAATTGCCTGTTTGATTGTTTCAAGATTAAAATCATGATTTAAATATAACATGACTTTATTTTCATGATGATTTGGCACAGCTTTTTCTACTTCTGGCAATGCTTCTAAACATTTTTTTACATTTGCCTCACAATGTGGACACATCATGCCAGTGACTTGTAATACGAATTCTTGCATAAAAATTTTCCTCCTTTTTTATCATGTAATTTTTATATTTATTATAGCATATAAATTGAAACTTGTCAAATCAAAATTGCGTTTTAGACTTTTTTATCATCAAATAATTTCATTGCGACAGGAATCAGCATGCCACCTAAGGCATTACCAATAATTACTAATAAAATATGACTAACACCTGGTAAAATATTTTCTGGATTATCAATTGCAGAGAAAAAATAAAAGCAATCTGCAATCGAATGATGAAAACCACAAAAAATAAATACCATAATTGGCAGAACTGTTCCAAATACAAATGACATATCTCTTTGTTCCTGTTTACAACGATTTCCATTATCGACAGCAACAAACATAAGTATTCCACAAAAAAAGCCTAATAATAATTTACTAATAAAACTATCTTCTGTTTTTGTCTGCATCACAGTCAAGGCTTTTTCATGAACAGTGATTCCAGTTTTAGTAAGCCGAATTAAAAACGCTGTCATCGCTGTGCCAAAAATATTTCCAAGTAATGTAATACTTACTTCACGCAAATAAATTGGTTTCCGTTCAGGAATATAACCTACTTTTCCAGTATACAAAGCAAAACCATATCTTAAAATTGTAAATAAGCCTAAGCTAAATAAAAAACCTCCCAGATATTTATTTTCTACAGCTAAATATACTGTACCCCCAATGCCAATTAAAATGCCTGATAAAATTGCTTTTGCAAAAATACTTTTCCATGATTCCAGTTGCATAAAAAATCTTCCTTTCAAATCATCACCAAATTTTTTATATTATAGCATATTTTTAAAATTCTGTCAAATTTATCTGGTATAACAAGCTAACAAATTACAAAATTATGACACATTATCTGTAAAAATAAAAAAACGCTTGCAATCTCATCAAAAATATGCTAAAATAAAAATACATTATGACAGAACTTACTTAAATATAGGCCTTAATAAATGACTTTACTTAGTGTTTGTAGGCATGTGTGTGTGTGAATGCGCATGTGTGTTGTATGTTACAATGTGGGATTGAATATGAGCTCCTAAACGTGTCAAGTCATACAAGATCAAAACGGAAAGGCTCCTGATGTCCACCATAGAGACTTCTCCACAGCGACTCTTCCCGAGTCCAACCTTCCCTTTGGACTAGCTCAGGGTTGCTCTTGAGTTTTGGGGGTGCTTTGACA
>CAMWUF010000260.1 GCA_947177375.1 uncultured Ruminococcus sp. | reverse complement strand
ATACCCTTGCATTTTTTTTTGAAATATAGTAAAATTATAATAGCATGTTATTTTTGATAGAAAATTAATTTAAAAGGAGGATTTGATTTCATGAAAATTTGGAAAAAAGCAATTGCTATGGCAATGAGTCTGACAATGCTTTGTTCAACAGCGACAAGCTTAGCAAGCGTTGCAGAAAGTACAGCGTCTTTGGAAGATAGTTATACTTGGGATACATTATGCATTGGTGGCGGTGGCTTTGTCTCTGGTATTTCTACAGGACAAAAAGAAATGTATCTCCGTACAGACGTTGGTGGTGCTTACAAATTTGACTATGACCAAAACAGATGGGTGCAGATTTTTGATTTTCTTAATGAAGAAGACAGAGGTTTGCTCAGCGTTAAGGGTATGGCAATTGACCCAACAGATGATAATACAGTTTATTTTCTCTGTGGCTGTGCTTATTTCTCTGGTGCAAGAACTGTGATTTTCAAAACAACAGATGGCGGTAAAACTTTTACAGAATCTGATGTCACTGATATGATTCAAGTACATGGCAATGGTGACGGTCGTGAATGTTCTGAACCAATTGCAATTGACCCTGACAATCCTGATGTGATTTATGCTGGTGGTGATGTTACCGCAGGTGATTCTGCATTGATTAAATCTACAGATGGTGGTAAAACCTGGGCATGTGTAAAGGGCTATGATGATTTGGGATTATTTACAGAATCTCTCAAATTTCCTATGTGGACTGACCACATGGTAAGAGGAACAGAATCAAAAGAATATAATCAACAAAATGGTATTGGCACAATTTATATTGAAAATGGCAAAGTCTATGTCGGAACTTCTGTGACTGGGCAAACAAATATTCATGTTGCTGATGTAAAAGATGATAAATTTACAGAATTATCAGCAGATTTGCCAAATGAAAATTATCCGCTTTCTATTACAAGTGATAAACAAGGCAATTTGTTTTTTACTTATATTGCAGGATTAGCATTTTCTGGAGCAGCTGGTGGTGCTTATAAATATAATACGAAAACAGACGAAGTTACAAAACTTTCTGTCACAGATAGTGCTGTTGGTATGATTACTGTTGATAAAAATGACCCGAATAAAATGGTTGCAAGAACTTGCGGTGTATGGTCTGACCAGTGGTTTTCTGAAGAATGGACAGATGATTCTATTGCATGGGGCGATTATTTCTACCGTTCCACAGACGGTGGCGAAACATGGCAAAATATTACGCCTGGACAACAAGAGGGTAAATATACAGATGATTGCTATTTTATATCAAATCCAATTGATACCAACGGCTATGATTGGATTTATGGCAAGGCTTGTCACTGGGGCAGTGGTATTTTAATAGACCCAAGAAATCCAGATAAAATTTTAATGACTTCTGGTAATGGCGTTTTTGCTTGCGATAATGTCTGGGACGAAAGAGGCGTACAATTTTATTTCCAGCCTGACGGCGTAGAAGAAGTTGTTGCACTGGATTTTGTCAGCGTTCCAGGTGGTTTGAATTATTCTGTAATCGGCGACTATGACGGTTTTATTCATGAAAGTGCAACGGAAATTCCACAGCAATATTATCCTAATATCGGTTCAACGTCTGCAATTGCATATTGTCCGTCTGACACAAAAGTCCTGGCACGTGTAGGCGAACATGATGCAAAAGGGTATTATAGCCTTAATGCTGGTAAAACATGGAGAACTTTGGATGTTCCTAATGGTGGCGGAAAGCTTGCGATTACAAAGCTTGATGATGGTACTTATAGATTTATGAAAGCAAGCGGTGATAATGCAGCAATTGTTTATACAGATGATTTTGGCAAGACTTGGAAAGAATCAACTGGTTTAGAGGGTTCAAAAACAACATATCCACTTGTTGACCCTGAAAATCCTGCGATTGTTTACGGTTCAGGAATTAAATATAATTCTTATTGGTCTTCTGATATGACCAAAACAGAACCTACTCTTGACGATGCACAATATGATTTTTATATTAGTACAGACTATGGTGCAACTTTTAAGAAAATGATTGTTGATAAATATGACGAATGCGACCATACAGGCGATTTGGCATATATTGCAAAAGATACCATTGCAATGGCATTAGGCTGGAATGGCTTGTATATTATTACAGAAAACGGCACAAAGGCTGAAAAATCTGATGTATTTTATTGTAAAACGATTGGCTATGGCGCACCTGAAAAAGACGGCGGTGTGAATACGCTGTTTATGTATGGCAAACCGTCTGAAACTGACTCTGAGGGTATTTATCGTTCAACAGATGGCGGTAAAACATGGGCTTGCATTAATACAGAACATCTCTATGGCGGTACTGGTAACGGAAATTTCTTAGTTGGTGACATGAACGAATTCGGCAAAGTTTATATGTCAACTGTTGGTTGTGGTATTGTTTATGGCACAACTTCTGGTACTGGAAATCCTGTGAAACCACCAGAACCTACGACAGAACCAGATACAAAAGATAATACTGATGCAACAGATATTCTTTGGGGTGATGCTAATTTAGATAATACAGTTGATATTCTTGATATTATCACAGTTAATAAAACAGTTCTCAGTCAAAGAACTTTAGGAGGACAGGGATTTAAAAATGCTGACGTTGACCAAAGCGGAAAGCTTGAGTCTGTAGATGCTCTGAATATTATGAATCTTATTGTAAAATTAATTTCAGCCGAAGATTTCCCAATTCAAAATTAGTAAAATATAAAAAACGCCACTGATAAAACAGTGACGTTTTTTTGATATATAATTAATTATGATATGATAAAAATAAAAACAGACGGAATTTTTTCCGCCTGTTTTTAATAGAAATAATAATGATTAATTAATCATTATATAAATT
>CAMWUF010000259.1 GCA_947177375.1 uncultured Ruminococcus sp. | reverse complement strand
AGGTGATATTTTTTATGACAACAGAAGAAAAAATTAAAATTGCTGTAAAAGCACTGGATTCTAAACGTGCAGAAGATATTCAGGTATTAAAAGTTACAGATTTGACAATTTTAGGCGATTATTTTATTATTGCTAATGGTAATAGCACAACGCATACAAAAACACTTGCCGAAGAAGTCGAATTTCAGCTCTCCCAACAGGGCATTGAGCCACATCATAGAGAGGGCATGAACGGTTCTAACTGGTATATTCTGGATTATAGAGATATTATTATTCATGTATTTTATCAGGAAACAAGAGAATTTTACAGATTAGAACAACTTTGGGCTGACGCAGAACAGGTAGATATTTCTAACTGGATTGTAAAAGAATAATTATTATTTTGAAAGAAGGTTTTTTTCATGAAGAATTATGATTACACAAGTATTGAAAAAAAATGGCAAAATTACTGGGACGAACATCAAAGTTTTAAAGCAGGGACAGATTATTCTAAGCCTAAATTCTATGCTTTGGTAGAATTCCCATATCCATCAGGACAGGGCTTGCATATTGGACATCCAAGACCTTATACAGCAATGGATATTGTAGCTAGAAAACGTCGTTTAGAGGGCTATAATGTGTTATTCCCAATGGGTTGGGACGCATTCGGCTTGCCAACAGAAAATTTTGCAATTAAAAATAAAATTCACCCTGCGATTGTAACGGAAAATAATGTCAAGCGTTTCAAAGAACAATTAAAATCTTTGGGGTTAAGCTTTGATTGGGATAGAGAAGTGAATACAACAAGTCCAGAATATTTCAAATGGACACAATGGATTTTTATCCAGTTATTTAAACATGGACTTGCTTATAAAAAAGAAATGGCTGTCAACTGGTGTACTTCTTGTAAAGTTGTTTTGGCAAATGAAGAAGTTGTTGGCGGTTGCTGTGAACGCTGTGGCGGTGAAGTCATTCGCAAAGTAAAAAGCCAATGGATGCTGAAAATCACAGAATATGCACAGAAATTAATTGATGATTTATCAGAAGTAAATTATTTAGATAAAATTAAAACAACGCAAATTAACTGGATTGGTCGTTCAGAGGGTGCAGAAGTAGATTTTGAAACGACTTCAGGAGATATTTTAACAGTTTATACAACTAGACCTGATACGTTGTTTGGTGCGACTTATATGGTAATCGCTCCTGAACACCCTATGTTGAAAAAATGGGCTGATAAATTAAGTAATTTAGATGAAATTAAAGCTTATCAAGAATTGGCTGCTAAAAAATCTGATTTTGACAGAACCGAAATGAATAAAGACAAAACAGGTGTCAAATTAGAGGGTGTTCGTGCGATTAATCCAGTGAATGGCAATGAAATTCCGATTTTTATTTCTGATTATGTTTTAATGAGTTATGGAACAGGTGCTATTATGGCTGTTCCTGCTCATGATGACAGAGACTGGGAATTTGCAAAAGTGTTTGGTATTCCCATGATTGAAGTTGTTGCAGGTGGTAATATTCAAGAATGTGCATTTACAGACTGTGCAACTGGCGTGATGGTAAACTCAGGATTTTTAACTGGTTTAAGCGTAGAAGAAGCAAAGATTAAAATCAAAGACTGGTTGGAAGAAACGGGAAAAGGACATAGAAAAATTAATTATAAACTCCGTGACTGGGTATTTAGCCGCCAAAGATATTGGGGTGAACCAATTCCACTTGTCAATTGTGAAAAATGTGGTTGGGTTGCCATTCCAGAAGAAGAACTGCCATTGCGTTTACCAGAAGTAGAAAGCTATATGCCAACTGATAACGGCGAATCGCCTTTGTCAACACTGGAAAGTTTTATTCATACAACTTGTCCTTGCTGTGGTTCTCCTGCAAAACGTGAAACAGATACAATGCCACAATGGGCAGGGTCTTCATGGTATTTTCTGCGTTATTGTGATGCACATAATGATACAGCACTTGCATCTAAAGAAGCATTAGAATATTGGATGCCTGTTGATTGGTATAATGGCGGTATGGAACATACTACGTTGCATTTATTATATTCAAGATTCTGGAATAAATTTTTATATGATATTGGGTCTGTGCCTTGTAAAGAACCTTATATGAAACGTACGTCTCATGGTATGATTTTAGGGCAAGACGGTCAGAAAATGTCTAAATCCCGTGGCAATGTGATTAATCCTGACGATGTTGTACGTCAATATGGTGCAGATACACTAAGATTGTATGAAATGTTTATCGGCGATTTTGAAAAAACTGCACCATGGAGTCCGTCCAGTATTAAGGGCTGTAAAAGATTTTTAGATAGAGTCTGGGCATTGCAGGATATTTTAATTGCTGGTGATGACTATCGTCCAGAATTAGTTTCTAATTTTCATAAAACTATCAAAAAAGTCACTGAAGATATTGAAGCATTGAAATTTAATACTGCAATTGCGTCTATGATGGCTCTTGTCAATGATACTTATGCAACGGGCAATATTAACCAAGCAGAATATAAAACACTCCTGATTTTATTAAATCCGTTTGCACCTCATATGACAGAAGAACTTTATGAGATTTGCAATTTCGGCGGTGTTTTAAATCAGCAAAGCTGGATTCGTTATGACGAAAATTTATGTGTTGATGAAACAGTTGAAATTGTTGTACAGGTCAATGGCAAAGTCAGAGCAAAATTAACCATTTCTGTCAATGCTGAAAAAGATGATGTATTAGCACAAGCTTTGGCTGATGCAAAAATTGCAGAAGCAGTTGCTGGAAAAAATATTATCAAGCAAATTTATGTACAAAATAAACTTGTTAATTTTGTTGCAAAATAACAAATTTTATGCGTTTTAAAAAATCCTATTGACAAATTCTATTGGACATGCTATAATAT
>CAMWUF010000258.1 GCA_947177375.1 uncultured Ruminococcus sp. | reverse complement strand
TGATTACAACAATTCCAATTTAGATGAGACTAAACTTTCATGCGTATGGTCTGGGGATGAATTGCGTCCCACTTGACAAAACCTGAAAAATATGAGATAATTAAAATAGAAAATCTGAGGAGTTGAAACTGTGGCAAACAAAGCATACAAGTTCAGAATCTATCCAGATGCAGAACAGAAAGTTCTTTTTGCTAAGACATTCGGATGCACAAGATTGGTCTACAATTACTATCTGGATAAGAAAGTCAAGCTGTATCAGGAAGACAAATCCCGTTTTTCCTATACGCAGTGTGCAGGTGATATGGCGAAACTAAAAAAAGAAGATGACTATCTGTTTTTGTCAGAAGTAGACAGTATCGCCTTACAGCAGTCATTGCGGCATCTGAACACTGCTTTTCAGAATTTTTTCACTCGTCCGAAAACAGGCTTTCCGAAATTCAAATCCAGGAGGAACAAAAAATCTTATACGACAATTTGTATCAGCAATAATATTGTTCTGCATGACAGCTTTCTGAAACTGCCGAAAATTGGACTTGTCAAAGCAAAACAACACCGGAGCATTCTGGAAGACTATGTGCTGAAATCTGTCACAGTCAGTCAATTGAAAACCAAGTATCGGAACAGGAAATGCATCGTTTTCTAGGACTTGACTTTTCCATGTATGAATTATACAAGGACAGCAACGGCAATGTGCCATGTTATCCAGGATATTACAGACGTGCAGAGCAGAAATTAAAACGTGAACAGCGTAAATTGTCGCTTATGCAGAAAGGCTCTGAAAACCGCAATAAACAGCGTATCAAAGTTGCAATTCTCCACGAAAAAGTGGCAAATCAAAGAAAGGATTTTCTGCACAAGCAGTCAAGGCAGATAGCTACTGTCTATGATTGTGTATGTATTGAAAATCTTGCTATGCAAGCAATGTCACAGGCATTGCACTTTGGTAAATCTGTTTTTGATAACGGTTGGGGGATGTTCACCACTTTTTTGCAGTATAAACTGGAAGAACTAGGTAAAAAATTGATAAAAGTCGGAAAATTTTTTGCGAGTTCTCAGATTTGTTCCTGTTGTGGTTACAAGAATACGGAAACAAAAAATCTTAGTATCCGTGCGTGGGATTGTCCAAATTGCGGAACATATCACGACAGAGATGTAAATGCTGCAATCAATATCAGGAATGAGGGCATGCGGTTAGTTTTCGCATAACCTGAAATAAAAAAACGTGGGACACACGGGGATAGCTCGCTTATGCTTAGTACATTGGTGCTATCGAACGAGAACCAACTGCTTGCTTTTGCAAGAGGAAGCCCCCGCCTCTTTAGGCGGAGGAGGATGTCACGATAGCACTTCTGGTTACCCTGTTTTGGTTTCTTCATTCTGTCGTTTAATGGATAAACAATCAGCATGGACAAAAGAGGAATTTCTAAAAGCTGAAAAAATTCTTCTTACCGAAAAGACACCACTATTTGAAAGTTTGATTAACAAATTAAGGGAAAATGAAAATCTGCGTAATCTTCTGCATTGTGTTTTGTTTGATGGCAAAAGCATTCCTTACAATGCTGATAATGATGCAATCGATATTGCAACTATGTATGGATTTGTTACAGATAGGAATGGGCAGGTTGCTGTGTTTAATCGCATTTTTGAAACTAGAATTTATAATTGGTTCTTGTCGGAAGAATTAACGGATAATAAATTTTCTGGTGGTGAAAAATCGCAGTTTATTCACAATGGCAAATTGGATATGGAACGAGTATTAGAGAGATTTGTTGTTAATTTTGATGATGTATATGGCAGTGAAGATAATAAGTCTAAAGAAGAAGTTGGCAGAAGATTATTCTTGTTATATTTAAGACCTATCATCAATGGTACAGGAAATTATTATATTGAACCACGAATCAGAAATGAACACAGAATAAACATTGTTGTTGACTATGCAGGAGAGCAGCATATTATTGAATTAAAAATTTGGAGAGGGCAGCAATATCATGACGATGGTGAGCAACAACTATCTGATTATCTTGATTATCATCATCTAAAAAAAGGCTATCTCCTAACCTTTAATTTCAATCAGAATAAAGAAACTGGTATTAAGTATGTTCGTTTTGGTGATAAAGAGTTGATAGAAACAACAGTCTAATCCAGAACCAAACTAAAAAGTGGTGAACTTATGAAATTAAAACAATATTTATTTAATATTCCAAAAAATAAGAATGACTATTCGATTTTGATAACTGTGTACTGGAAAGAGCATTGCGACTTATGTAAACGTTCTATCATGATACAGGATGATGAATGTCATCTAGCGTTTTATGGTATTAGAGAAGTGCAACGTGAAATAGAAGAAAATTTTGAAAATCATTGGATTTTTAGTAGTTTTGTTAATAAAGATGCAATTGTTGTTTCAGACGAAACAACAACCATTTCTGTAACCATTATCTATGAAGACATAGCTGATGCTTTTTGTTGTGAAGAATGCAAAAAGTTTGAAGAAAACTAATAAAAAAAACAGCCTCTCACATTTGAAAAGCTGTTTTTAGTTAGCTATTTTTCAGTTAATGTTCCAGAGTAAGTCTTGCCATCAACGCTAACTGAAAAATATTTCTCTTGGTCTGGAGCTGTGCAGTCAGATTCTTGATTCAGAATCTTATTTACTTCTGCTTGCACAGCATCATAATCATACCCAGCATTAGTAAGTTTTTCTTTGCGTTCTGAACCGTTCCCCCATTTCCCAACAAGTATTTCTTGTGCAATTTCAGAAATGCTCTTACTTGCTGTTTCTGTAACTGTTTTGGTTGCAAACATATCATAATATTTTTGTCCGAGAGAAGCACGATATGTCTTTGCAGTTGCAGAAGTGTTCGCAGGACGT